>CAIXPZ010000141.1 GCA_903921455.1 uncultured Verrucomicrobia subdivision 3 bacterium
ATCGAGCTTCACCAGCTCCGCCAGCGGGTCCATGAGCCGGCGGCCAATCGAAACCGCGCCGCGCACCGTGAGGTCCTGCGTCGGAAACTCTTCGCGCGCGACTTCCGACGCCGAGTAGATCGAGGCGCCGCTTTCGTTGACCATCACGACCGCAATCGTGGACGGCAGCTTGAGCGCCTTCACGAATGTTTCCGTCTCGCGGCTCGCCGTGCCGTTGCCGATGGCGATGGCCTCGATCTGGTATTTTTTGATCATGCTCAACAACGCTAGGGCGGCCTCCCGAACTTCCCCGACGCTGGATGCGGTCGGATAAATCACGTCGTTGTGCAGCAGCTTTCCCTGACGATCCAGGCAGACAATTTTGCAGCCGGTGCGAAAGCCGGGATCGATCGCCAGAACATTTTTGCTACCAAGCGGCGAGGCCAGCAGCAGCTCCCGCAAATTTTCGGCAAACACGCGGATGGCCTCGGTATCGGCGCGCTTCTTGGTTTCCATGCGCAATTCAACTTCGATGGCCGAGCCCAGCAGCCGCTTGTAGCTATCCTGCACCGCGAGCCGAATCTGTTCCGCCGCCGGGCCTTTGCCAGTGACAAACAGCGGCTCAAGCAGCGGCAGCACGGATTCCTCTGGCGGCGTGATGCGCAGCATCAGGAAGCCCTCGGTTTCGCCGCGCCGGATCGCCAGCAGCCGGTGGCTGGGAATTTTAGCCACCGGCTCGCTCCAGTCGAAATAGTCTTTGAACTTCGCTGCTGCTTCCACCTTGTCCGACAGCACCTTTGATTTCACGACGCCCTCGCTCCAGTAAAGATCGCGAAGCTTCGAGCGAGCAACCGCATCGTCGTTCACCCGTTCGGCGATGATGTCGCGGGCGCCGGCCAGCGCGGCGGCTGCGTCGGCGACGCCTTTTTCGGGGCTGACGTATTTGGCCGCCTCCACCTGCGGATCGGCGGTGGACTGCTGCTGAAATAAAATATCCGCCAGCGGTTCGAGGCCTTGTTCCTTCGCCATCGTCGCGCGGGTGCGGCGCTTTGGGCGATAGGGCAGATAAATATCCTCGAGCTGCGTCACGGAATCAGATCGGTTCACCGCGGCCTTGAGCGCGTCGGAAAGCAGATTGCGTTCGGCCAGCGATTTGAGGATGGCGTCCCGACGATTGTCCAAATCGGCCAGCCCGATCAGGCGTTCGCGGATGTTTGTGACGGCAACTTCATCCAGCATGCCGGTGGCTTCCTTGCGGTAACGGGCAATGAAAGGCACGGTCGCACCTTCGGCAAACAGCTTGGCGGTGGCAATCACCTGGCGCGGCTGAACCTTCAGTTCGCCGGCAATTTTTTGGATGTGGGCTTCGTTCATTTGAAAATGGGCGGATGGTTTAACGAAGTCGCCGCGCCATGTAAAACGCAAACCGATTATTTAATCAGTATAATATCGTCAGCCTCGGTCATCCTTGCCAGCGGGTGGACGCCGCAGGCGTTTTTGACGAAACCACGTGCGTCAGCAGAACCTGTCTCGTATCATCCACCGGTTCACTTTTTATGACGTCAACCATTGACCCGGCTCAGCCCGCGATTGCGCCGATTCCCACCAAGCGTAATGATCTCGAGATTAAGGACGCCCAACTCATTTTCGGATCCATCTGGCGGGAACTGGAGGCGGAATTCGGCCACGAACACATGCGTTTTCCCAAGGAGATCATCCTGCTGGGCGGCGCGCCGGGCGCCGGCAAGGGCACCAACACCGCCTTCATCGCCAAGGTGCGGGGGCTGACGTGCCAGCCGATTGTGATCAGTTCGCTGCTCAAGTCGCCCGAAGCGCAGAAGTTGAAGGACGCCGGCAGCATGGTCGGCGACCGGGATGTGATCGGGCTGGTGCTGCGGGAACTGCTTCGTGCGGAATATCATGACGGGGTCATTCTGGATGGTTTCCCGCGCACGAATGTGCAAGTCGAGTGTTTGAAGCTGCTGGTGGATAAAATGCACGCGTTGCGCCGGGAATTTTACACCACGCCGTTGAGCATTCATTTCCGCCAGCCGACGATCCACATCATGGTGCTGTTCGTGGATGAGAAGGAATCGGTGGCCCGCCAGCTCAAGCGCGGGCGGGAGACCAAGGCGCTCATGGAACTGGCGTCGCGCCCGGCTGACAGCCCGCTGCCGGAAGACCGTCCGACCGATCACGACGAATCGCTGGCCCGCCGGCGCTACCGCGTGTTCAAGGAGCAAACGTGGGAAGCCCTGCAATCGTTGAAGGAAATCTTCCACTACCACTTCATCAACGCCCAGGGACCGGTCGTGGAAGTGGAGGAAAACATCCTGCACGAGCTGGAATACCAAAGCACATTGGAACTCGACTCGCGCACAGTGGACCGGCTTTCCGCATCCGAAACAGCCCATGTCCGACCCTTTGAAACCGTTTGGATTTCCGCTTTTTTTCGCTTCCGGTTAGACAAATGGTTAGACCGGACCCATTTTTAACTTTCCCCTGACCACCAAACCCTATATTTTGTTGAGGTTGCGCATATGGTGGAATTGGCAGACACGCTACTTTGAGGTGGTAGTGCCGAAAGGTGTGCAGGTTCAAGTCCTGCTATGCGCACCACTTTTCCTTTGGAAATTGAGGGTTTTCTTGACTCCCGCACAGATATGAAATTTCCGAAGGTCAGTCGCCGCCGGAAATTTGAAAAGCTCAACTGACCGCCGGCACGCCCAGCGGCAGGGACACCCGCACGATGCCGGTCGGTGAGGCGACAATCTCCAGCCGGCCGTGGTGCGTCTCGATGATGCGCTGGCTCACCGTCAGGCCCAGGCCCAGACCCACATTCCGCGTGGTGAAAAACGGCGCGGGCACTTTCCGGGCCGTCTCGGCGCTGAAACCGCCGCCGTTGTCCTGCACCTCGATCGTCAGCGAACGCTCGCCGTGGCTGCCGTCGGTCGCGAGCGACACGGCAATCTTCGGGTTGCCCGGATTGGACTGGAGCGCGTTCAGCATGATTTCCGCCAGCGCATGTTTCAGCGCCGCGCGATCGCCAACGACCATGAGCTGCCGGTCGAAATTTTCCAGCTTCAACTGCGCGCTGCCGGCGGGCTGGTGCCGCGTCGCTTCCTGATACGCCTCCTCCACCAGCTTGCCGATGGCAAAATTCTCCTGGTCGAACTGGCCTTCGCGCGCGAGGAACCGCATTTGATTGTTCAGCCGCATGATGCGTTTGACGCTTTCGCCCAGCGCCTCGTCGAGCGACTTGCGGAAATCCGGATCGTCGAAGCGTTCGTTGAGCAACTGATGATGCGTGGAGAGCGGCACGATGGCGTTGCCGATCTCGTTCACCAGCCGGTAGGACATGGACTTGATGAGGCGCAGGCTGGAGGCCTCGACTTCGAGCCGGTTCAACTGCTCGCTCTCGGTCAAATCCTCGGCGGTGAGCAGCGCGGAGACGGGCACGGACGAATTGCCGTGTTGAAACGCCAGCACGCTGATCTTGTAGGCGCGGCCCGGCGCGTTTTCCGGCTCGTAACGGAACGGGTCCAGCGCCGCGCCGGTCTTGAGCACCTGATAAATTTTCGTGCCGAGCGCGGGCGGCAGGTCGCTGAATTCCAATTGCCCGGTGCGCTCGTTCTTCCGGCCGAAATGCCGGCGGGCCGCCTTGTTCGCGTGCAAAATCTTCAGGTCGCGGCCCACCACGATGCAGGCGTTGTTCAATTCGCGCAGCACGTCGGTCATCATCTCGTGGTTGCCGGCCAATTGATCGTGCAGCCAGATGTTGCGCAGCGCGAGGCCAACCTGTTCGAGCAGATGGAAAATCA
>CAIXPZ010000142.1 GCA_903921455.1 uncultured Verrucomicrobia subdivision 3 bacterium
GGATCCTTGATTTCCGGTTTGGAAAAAGTCAGCAACATGGAGAATGGGGTGATGGCTTTCACCGCGTGCGGAAGATTCGGCGGCATGTAAATCAAATCGCCAGCCTTGACCACGCTGGGTTTGCCGGCGAGGGAGAATTCACATTCACCGGTCAAAATCTGGATGACCGCGTGTTGCGTGGAGGTGTGTTCGGTCAGTTCCTGGCCCTCGGAAAATCCAAACAGCACGACGCGGGCATTCGCCGTTCGCAAGATGGTGCGGCTTACGATGCCGTTCGCCGCAAACTTGGTTTCATCAGCCAGCGACAAGATTTTTGCCGCGCTAGAATCAATGACCGGTTGTTCATTCATGCGCTCACTTTACCCGACCGGCGAGCACTATGATTTGACGAAGGTCACACTTTTGACGGATTCATCCTTGCCGTAAAAACTTAGTTTCTTTTGACCTGGGTCAATGTTTTTTGCCGGGTTGCGGCTAATCTATTGCCGCAATACAAATCAAATTTGACTACAACGAATTGACATTCACCAAAACCAGACTAAAACTCGCCTCATGAACTTCCGCACTGTATTCATTGCCATCATCATTGCCACCGGGCTGATCGTTTCGGCGTATCTCGTCAACTCGCAGCGACCGCGCATTGTGGTGGACCAGCCCAATGTGGCTTTCATCAAGGCGAGCGGCAAATGCGCCGAGTGCCACCGCAACAACCAGTATTCCATCGTCCACGAATATGAGATGAGCAAACACGCGCAGAAAGGCGTAACCTGTCTCGATTGTCATCAGGTGCTTACCGGCCAGACCGGCACAAACCACAATGGTTTCGTCATCAATAATGGCATCACTTCAGCCAACTGCCGAGCCTGTCACACGGCGGTCTATGAGCAGTTCGCCCGCAGCCGGCACGCCGCGCCCTCGTGGGTGGCGGTCGTCGGCAACAAGGATTTTTCACCGGAAATGATCGAGCAGATGGAAAAACTTCATCCTGGCTCAATGAAACGTCCGGCACATCCTCTTACCAAACTGGAGGGCGAATCCTCGGCCAAAAGCGGTTGTATCACCTGTCACGCGATTGGCAAACCGAACGCGGACGGGAGCATTGGCAACTGCACGCTCTGCCACACACGGCACACGTCGTCCGTGGAAATCGCGCGTCTACCCAGCACCTGTGGCCAGTGTCACCTCGGCCCCGATCATTCGCAGATTGAAATCTACACGCAATCCAAGCACGGCATCATGTTCGCCGCGCAGCAGAATCAATTGAACCTCAAAGCGCCGTCCGACAGTTTGACTACGAAGGACATGTTTATTCCAACCTGTGCGACGTGTCACATGAGCGGGTTGAATGGTCGCGGAGTCACGCATGATCCGTCGGAGCGCCTTTCGTATAATTTGTTCGCCGAGGTTTCACAACCGCGTCCGAATGCGGACCGGGCACAAGCCAAGATGAAGGACATCTGCCTGCAATGTCACACGCCGCCGCTGGTGGATCGCATCTATAAGGAAGGTGCCGCCGTCGTGGACGCGACCAACGAAAAAGTTCTCGCCGCGAAGTCCATCATGGATTCGCTCAAGGCCGAAGGCCTGATTTCAACAAACCCGTTTAGCCAGACGATTCAATTCACCTACTTCGACCTCTGGCATTATTACGGTCGCACGGCGAAGCATGCGGCGTTCATGGGCGGAGCTGACTATGTGCAATGGCACGGCAATTATCCAATCCTCCAGCACACCGTCGAACTCAAGGAACAGGCCGCCCAACTCCGCAAGGAAAATGGAAAATAACTGGCTCCGGCGGCCGCGCACCTGGATTGAGGTATTCGTACTGTTCAATCTAGGCGGACTCGCGCCCGACATCTTTCTCGCGCACAGCGTCAACGCCTTTCATTCGCGGGCGGAATATACGCCGTTGGTTTTCTCGCTCGCTGCGCCAATGTTATTGCTGCCCGCGCTATGGGCCTTGGCGACAGGACGGCTGGCATTATGGCGTTGGCTCGGCTTTCTTGTCGGCGGCACAGCGGTGCTCATCGGCATCACCGGATTGGTGCTGCATCTGCAAAGCCAGTTTTTCCAGCAATGGACGCTGGCCAGCCTCGTCTATGCCGCACCGTTCGCGGCACCGCTGGCCTACACTGGTCTTGGGTCACTGCTGATGATGAATCGCATGGTCGCCGACAAAGAAAACGAATGGGCGCAGTGGGTGATCTTTTTTGCGCTTGGCGGCTTTGCGGGCAATTTCATCTTCAGCATCACCGACCACGCGCAGAATGGTTTTTTCCACCGCACTGAATGGATTCCCGTCATCAGTAGCGCAGTCGCCGTGGGTTTTCTGGTTGTGCCGCTGGCGCTGAAGGTGGATCGTCTGTTTTTGCGGTTGTGCGGTTGGGTCATGCTTGGGCAAGTGGCAGTGGGAGCGCTTGGCTTCACATTTCATGCCCTGGCCGACTGGCACAATAACGGCGAGAATCTGTTTCTACGCATCGTCCATGGCGCGCCGATTTTCGCACCGACACTATTCTGTGATCTCGCGGTGCTGGCGGGGATTGGCCTGTGGGTGCTGGGGTGGAAACATAAGCCCAAAAAAGATTTACAGCGGCAGTGACCCACTGCCGGCAGTCAAAACATCGGCTTAAAGAATTTGAGGTGGCCTTTGCCGGGTTTGAAGGGGAGGCAGTGGTCCCCTGCCCTGACGAAAAATTCAGCCGTTTGCGGAGGAATTCAAGGATGGCCGTCGGACAGGTTTAGCAATTGAGCTTTTGGCCGGTGAGGAGCTGGAGGGATTTGAGGAGGCGGGTGAAATCGCCGGTGCGGGAACCGGCGTAACCCGCGCCGCCGGGATAGGCGTTGCTGCCGAGACTCTTGCTTTGGTGCGGGAACGGGACTAGGGTCGTGGGCATGGACAAGAAAATCAAACCCAGCGAGCTGGTGGTCGGGGGACGGTATCTTAACCGGAATGGGCTTTTTATCCGGGAGATTGAAGCGATCGAGGGACATAGAGTCCATTATCACGACCAGTATATGAGTTGGTCGTGCAGCAATCGCGCGTTTGTCCAAGCGTGCCCCACGGTGGCGACGCCGGCGGACGAGGCGCGGGTAAGGAAAATCAGAAACGGGATTTGATAGGAAAACCAAATGGACTGGCCATCAGGCATCGCCTACGCTGTCAGCCATGACGCGTGAGGAAGTCAAAAATGGTATGCGGGTGGTATTCATCGGTCCGCCCGAGGGGACCATCGTCACTTTTTTCGACCGGGAGAATAACACGCTGCTGGGCAAGTTCGGGACGATACGGTATGGCCGGAGCGAGGACATCTGGGTGGAGCCGGAAGATCCGGCGTCCGATTTGGTCTGGGTGGAGTTCGATGATGACCGTTTCCCCCGCCGGCAGGTGGCCGCCGCGTGGCTGGACCGGCTTAACCCGTGGTGACCGGATTAATAGCCGAAAGCGGGACAGGATTTACAGGCTATTTACCAAGTATCCACGGGTCCAACATTAGTTTGTCGTAAGGTGGCAATTTGGAAACATAGATGTTATCGACAATATTCGTCTGGCGAAACCGTCTGGTCATCGTAACAACATCTTCTTTGATCGCTTCACCAATACCAATACTGCTTTGGATCTTAATCACAAACGGCGAATCCCGGTATTCATAGGCGAAACCGTTGGTGGTAGTAATGGTGGCCTTATCAAAATCAAAGGTCAGCGCAACCGGCAGTAGCGAAGACTGGAGAGCGGCCGGACAATTAGAAACAATCAGCCATACGGTGGCATCAGCCAAATCGGGGATGGTTGAAATCCTTTGGGAATGTCTCCAAGCATTGGCTGGCAACTTTATGTCATAGGTAAGGATTACGCGGTCTTTTTGCTTCTGATATGCGACATGCGGCGACCCGGGATGCGCGGAGGGTGCGGCATACAGATCAGACTCGGACCAGCTTCGCTCCGAGTTGCGCGCCGAAAACAAAGCCACATTCAGTTGCAAATTGCTCAAGCAATTCAAAAATGAAGCCAAAACATTGTCGGAAGCATTTTGGGCGAGCCAATTGGATCCGGTTACTTTTTCAAGCGTGTCACATTGCACTCCCGCCGGTTCAATATATACGATGCTCGTGGCATTCTGGCCGTTCACATAACCGACAATATTTTGTTTAAAGCCCGATTTCAATTCTGGCTCCTGATTCATCTCGATTACACGGTTTCGAAACTGTGTCGCGGTGGGATGATTGGTGACCACCTCAAAGACGATGGAAGCTGACATGGTGTCCAGGGTGCCGACCAAGCGCTCGATATAGGCGATAGACTGACGTTGCAAGTCCAGCTGACGCATCACATTCGTCAAAATCAACCCTTTCGCCATGCGGTCCGCCTGCGCGGCCAAATCCGCCTTGCGGGCATCGGCCGAAGATTTATTCGTCTCCAACATCAAACAGGCAATCGCGATCGTGATGCCGAGCAGTTTGAGCCCAAATAGCAATGATGAATAGGAGCGCGTTTTTTTAAGACGGCGTTTGCCGGGCGGCTTTATCCGAGACCGCTCTTTTTCAATATGCTCATAAACGGTGATGGCAACGGCCGAAAAAAACCCCGCGAACTTAATAATGGTGATGGCTTCAATGTTCATTGGATCGACCTAAATCGGTGGCGGGTCGACTCTGTGCACCGATACCAGTGCGGCCGTTTTTCCATTCAACCACATGGCAGGCGGCGTTAAAACCGCCGAAAGTGAATTTGAGGCGGCTGGGAGCGTTGGGCCGTATGATGGTCAGTCCCATAACATCATTTCGCAGTGAATCACGATTTAGGTTTGAAGCGACTGGCATCGGCAGGGTTTGAGTATTATTTCTCGACCAGGGTTAGGACTTGGGGGGTGGAGAGGCCGGCGATGGTAATGGTAGCGTTGGTTGAGGTGATGGCTTCGCAATGGATGGTCACGGTTTGGGCGCCGAGCTCCACGGTGTCGGTTTCGCCGGCGGCAAAGGTCTGGTTGTTGATGGTGGCAATGCGCTTGTCCCCGTCGCCGCTGATGCCGGTGAGTTTGAGGGATGACACCCAGGCGGGCACGAGGCCGGCAGTATTCGCGGCAACGCGCGGTTTGAATTCGGCGACGCGATGCTTGCCCTCGGCGAGCTGGTCGGCGGTCATTTTCAGGATGGCGCGATCGCGGACGGATTGCGCGGTGATGGCGGCGGTGGAAAAAAAGCCGCCCTGCAAGGCCAATTCGGACCATTGGTAGGCAGCCACCAAATCCTGTTTTACCAACCTTCCATCATAGCAGACCTGCGCCAAGGTGGCCTGACCCAATTTGTCGCCCTGACTGGCGGCGAGGCCCATCCATTTGAGCGCTTCCTGGCCAACTGCGTTTCTGGCCTCCGGCTTCAGGTTGACAATCATGCTGGTGCGCATGTTGAGCATTTCTCCCAACTTGCCTTCGGCGGGTGCGTAGCCTTGAGCAGCGGCTTTGCGATACCATAGTTCGGCGTGGGCAGAATCGCGCTCGGCCATTTTGGTCTGGGCGGCGGGGTCGCCGGCCTCGGCGGCGGTTTTTAACTGGATGAGTTCGTCACCGGACTGAGCGAAGGCGGCGGTGGCGACGCTAAGTATAAATATGGCGGCAATGAGACACCATGGCACTTTGAGCAACAAATTGAGTTTGGAATCGCGTTGGCGGTGCATAATAGTTAGTTACTAGTTACCTTGAAAATTCTCCGCCAGACCAACGCACAGGGCATGCAGATACTCTTTCATGCTACTTCCAATCAGACGAACCTCATCCGGCTGGAATTCAATTTTGTGCCCCTGAGTCAAAGAATTCTTAATATCACGCGGGTTTGCATCCACAATTTGTCTGAGCAATTTGCCATCCACTTTTGAACCACTATGCACAATGACATGTCGGCAGGCTTGGGCGAGAATGATATTATTGACGCACTTGTTTTTCTCCGGCCTGAAACCAAAGTTATCACTGAAGGCGCGGGCAATACTCTGCATATCCTGGAAGCTGATATCTTTTTGGGACAAAAACACCTCGGTCAACTTATCTAAAAAATCTTCACCACCCAACTTCAGGTCCGAGAGGGGGATTTTAACTTCGTGGCGATTCAAATTGCCTAGTTTGTCTGAATGTATTGCATGGATAAAACCCGCTTTGAAAAGATCGCGGATAGATGAACCGAAATAAGAAACCAGCAAGACCAACGATTGGTTAAACATTTCAGCATATTGAGGACGAAGAGAATCATGCTGACGGATGAGCTTGAGTTGTTGAACTGCTCGGTCGGCGGTTTGTGCCAGCCGGTTATCATAACCAAGCTTGCGCATTTTGTCGGCGATGTCTGATACCCGGTGAGTGCAATACTCCAGCAGAACATGGTCAAAGTCTATTAACCGATGAACGGAATCAACATTCCGATGGAATGTCTGTTCAATCTGTTCTGTGACGGTTGCAAATATTCTCATTTCTTAAGGCTAAGACCCCGGTTTATTTGTCCTTGCCTGTCGCCCCACGAATAATTTCCGTCACCTGGTTCATCTGCGGCATTTCCTGGTCGGTCTTCAGGTAACCGCTTGGCTGTGGAGCAAAAATGGCCTGCGTGGACTGAATTAGCACGGCGTTTTTGGTGCCTTCGTCACCTGTTCCACTCACGAATACCTGGAATGTCGTCAGTGCCGTTTGACGATGGCGGTTCACAATCAGGTTGTGCATCATCGCGGAAAAATTGCGGATGCAGAAAATGAGCGCGGTGGAAAGCAGGGTCACGATAACTAGACGGGGCACCAGATGTTCCGCCAGCAACACGGCGTCTTTTATATCTGGCAGTTGAAAGTTTTGCAGATAAAAATAGAGTTCCAGTCCCGACGCCAGTCCCAACGCCAGCCATAGAGCCATTCGCGGGTGATGCGCTTGAGCTGACCGAACAAATGGAGCTTGGGGTCTTGGCCGGGGTCGCGCCATTTGGTCAGCACAAGATGCGAGGTCAATTCATACACCACCTGGGTCATGCGCACTTGGCTGGTGTGAACGAGATTGAGGTCGGCCTGTTCGCCAATGATGCCGGAATTTTTGGTTTCCGTGGCACCGACGAGGTCGGGCGTGAGTTCCATCACGGAATCCTCGTTGAACTGCGCTTTCAGTTTTTCTTCGGGCAGTTCAACGCGGTAGCCGACGACGCGCGGGAATTTGATTTCGAGCGCATCGCGTTCGGGTCGGACGGCCTTGACCTGGATGGTTTCGCGCGGCGGCTGCGGCGGCGCGATCACGGGCTTGGCCGTGAAGTCGAACGGAATGCCAAGCACGTCGGCATATTCAACGTTAAACAATCCGGCTTCATTCAGGTCGTAGGACTGGCGACGCAAGGCGCGGCCGATGACCTGCTCACACAGTAGTTGAGTGCCGAAAGCGCGGACGCCGAGAACGTGCGTGACGGTGTTGGCATCCCAGCCCTCGGTGAGCATGGACACGGAAACAACGCAACGAATGGAGCCGCCAAGTTGGCCGAATTTGCCGACGGTGTTCATTACCTCGCGCAACAGCGTCACGTCGTCGAGTTCCTTGCCCTGCTGAAGTTCGCTGGCGAGCTTACCGCCGCGTTCCAGGACTTCACGCCGGAAGCGTTCAATCTCGTCGCCGGCCATGCTGCGAAAATTATCGTCGAGCGCCTCGCCGGATTCGAGCTGCACGCTGTCAATCAGCAGCGTGTTGGGACGCGCCAAGGGATTGCCGTTCTCATCGAAATTGCGGAACAGCCCAAAGCGACCGTTCACCAGAGTGGACGTGCCGTCTTCGTTCGCTCGCTTGAACCCGGAAATGAAGTCATAAACGAGTTTGGAAATGGCGGTGTTCTGGCAAACGACGATGAAGCAAGGCGGCACGCGGATGCCGGATTTTTGCCACAGCTCGAAGGTCTTGGCGTAGTGGCCGTAAAGGGCTTCAAGGGCGGTTTGAAGCTGCGGCGGGAGGCTCAACGGGTCGAGCGTTTGGCCCTGACCGCGCGCCTTCTTGGGCATCTTTTTGCTGATGTGTTCCCACAGATTGCGGAACATCGGCATTTCCTCGCCGGGGATGTTGTCAGCGACGGGGACGCGCGGCAATTTGACGATGCCGCATTCGATGGCATCCATGAGGGAAAAGTCGCTCATGGTCCACGGGAACAACGTGCCTTCGACGTAGCCGGAACCGCTCAAGAAAAACGGCGTGGCCGACAGGTCAAGCACGCGGGCAACACCGAGCTTGCGATTCACGGCTTCAAGACCGGAGATCCACATACGGGCGGCCTCAGTGTTTTTCTCGGCCTCCTTTTTTTCCTCGCCCTTTAATTCTTCCAACTCTTCCTCGGCACCGGGCTTTTCGCGGTAGCAGTGATGCGCCTCGTCATTCAGCACCAAAATATTTTTCAGCCCCATCAAATCCGGCATCACGCGCTGGAGCATTTGGCCCTCGGTCTCCTGCGTATTCAATTCCTCGCCGCGCCCTTGCAGGAGCGATCGCCCGCCTTTGGACAGGTCAATGCGCTCGCGCAATTTGAAGGCGTGAAAATTGGTGATGACGATCTTGGCGCGATTCACGTCCTCCAGCAAATCGCTGGGGACAAGTTCGCGGCTGCCGTAGTAACTGTCGGGGTCGTTCGGCTGGAGCACGCGCAAACGGTCTTTGATGGTCAGGCCGGGGGCGACGATGAGAAATCCGCGCGTGAACGTTTTGCTGGCGGGCCGCCGGACGGCGTTGATGGTCTGCCACGCGATGAGCATGGCCATGACCGTGGTCTTACCTGCACCGGTGGCGAGTTTCAACGCGAGCCGCATCAACTCGGGGTTGGCATCGTTGTTCGCGTTTTTCAGATGGTCGAGAATTGCCTGGCCGGACTTGCCGGCGTGCGGCGCAACTTCGGTCAACCAGATGGCGGTTTCGACCGCCTCGACCTGACAGAAAAACGGCCGGATGCCGGCGAATTTATGGCTGCGCCAATGCTGCAACAGCCGGGCGGTTTCGGGTGTGACTTGCCAACTGTTTGGATTGGGCAGGCTGCGCCATTGATCCACCTGCTGCCGCAACTGATTGATGATGGACGTGGGGTCATACTGCTGCGCCTTGGTGGAAAGCCCCTTGCCCTCGTCGAAAACAATCTGCTCCTGCTCAGGCTCTGGTGATTTGCGTTTGCGCGGTTTGGGAATCGGCGTGATGAACTCGGCGCGGCGGCGGCGCTCAACAATCTTTTGCGTGGGCTGACCGTGGGCATCCAGTTCCCAATGCCGTTGCGGGCATTCATACGGGGAATTGAGAATCGGCTTTTCAAAAAAAGGATTCGACATGATTCAATTCCGGTTTACATGGCCCGGGGGATTCGCATTTAAGGGAAAGAGTTTTATGCGTTTGTCGTTCAGGCGCAAGCGTGAATTAGTCACAGGCTAATTCACAATTGGGAATTTCCATTGGCCAAATTATCAGGCGGTGGCGAGCATGACGTATTTTGGCATTTATTTAATATGGATTGTCGGCGGCGCATTTGCATTTTACGAGGTATGACCTCGTTTGCCTGTGACCGAAGTTGGTTCAGAATCGATGAGTGCCTGCCCGCAAGCCAAAACACTGTCCGCTTCGCGCCCGATTCGGGAAAAATATCGCGAGGCTGCGGACCCGTTTGGATTTGACACAGCACCGGGTGGCCGAAAAAACCGGCTTGAGCTTACGCTATATCCAAAGCGTGGAGGCGGGCGAATATCATCCGCCGGTGAAAACCCTGGCAAAGTTGAAGATGGCCCTGCGTTGCCAGTGGAATGACTTTTATTTCGGTTGTTCACGGATCATTTAAATTTCCCAGATTGAATGCCGGGGCCGGCATTCGCCAGCGCGGACGGGTTTATGCCTGACGTTCGTGCGCGCCAAATATAATTATCAGGCATAGTTGTGCCTCGCTATGGAGCCGATGGATGGCGAATTGCCGGGGGGCGACGGAGTTCCGAATCCGGCGCCCCTGAACCAAACAGGATCGGTCGGGCCCCAGGGCCAAGCCGCATCAGCAACCGTCCCAACCTCGCCGGACGTTTCGCCGGAGAGCCAGCCCGCCGTCGCTCCGGACTTGGCGGCATCGACCCAGACGGTTTCAAAACAGGTGTATGAACAGGTTCCGGAGGAGACGGTGGGGTTTATCCAAAACGTTCTGGCGAAATCACAGCCGGCCAGTGATCCGAATCAACCGCTGCTGCCGCTGGATCCGGTCTGGCACCCCATTAAAGCGGGCAAGAAATTGACGGTGGGGTTGACGGTCGGCGTGACTTTGGCGACCGGGCTGGTGCAAGATTCGGCCCAGGACGATCTGGCGGTCGGCGGGAAGCCCGTGGCCCTGCACGGCCGCGGCCGACGTCGGCCGGACGACCCGGCGACGGCCGGGCCGGCGGCGGATTGCCCGTTTGAACATGTGGAATTTGTGCATGGGATCAACGAGAACGGGGAAAGTCCCGCCGCGTGGCGGGAGCGGGTGGATGCCTGCGCGAACCGGGATGGCGATGAGCATTGCCAGCGGTTCCAGCAGCGCTGCCGCTGGCTGGAGGGGGCCGGCGGAATCCTGGGCGATATTTATCGCGCGGTGCAATCCGGGTTCGGAACGATGCGCCAGATGGTGTCCACCGGCTTTGCCGACTTGGGAGCCAAAAAGGAAGAGGCGGCTAAAACTGAATATGCGCTGCGCCAGGAAATCGCGGAGCTGCGGCAACTGGCCCAGGAGGGGTTTTTGAATTTTGCCTTGCGGGTGCGGGCGGAGGATTTTCTGGCGTTCGCGGTGATCATGGCGCTGGGGAACCGCAATGCGGCGGCGCAGCACCTGAAGATTCCGCACCGGCTATTTTATGATCAGGTCAATGCCTGGAAGAAGGGCAGCCGGGATCAGCAGCGGATGTTCCGGCTGGTGGAGTGGCGGAAAACGACGGGGCGGAAAATCGTGGTGCGCCTGGATGAATCGGTGCAGTCGGGCGAGCCGAATGAAGGGCCGGAGAATCCGGTGACGATGGCGGCGGTGCTGGAGTCCATTGCGGACTCGGAACAAAAGGATTATCCGGCGATTTTTCGGGATCTCCTGGAGCTGCTGCAGCGTCAGAATCAGCAAAACTGGGCGGCGGTGAGCCGGGAGGCGATTGGGATCATCAAGGAGGAAATCGGCTAAAAACCAAAAGCTGACACGCTAAAAAGCTGACACGCTAAAATTGGGGCGAGCTAAGGCGTCCGGCAACCTGCCGGTGCGCTCCAGCTAATCCTCGTTCAGGATTCACTTACTCCCGATAAAATCTTTGCCTTTAGGCTCAAGCGTCAAGTCATAGTGTTTGGTCTGCCCAGGCGAGTAAGAGAAACGTATATGCCGGTCTCGCCAGCCTTTGGGTTGGCGAATCCGGCTGGCCGGCTGGACAAAGCAGGGCCGGTGACGGCGAGACTCCCCAGCGCTCGGCCGAATAAAACCGAAATCGGGGTGTTTTGAGGGGGTGTAAAAACAATAATCGGCAATAGGGACGGGCAGGTCATGCGGGTTTTAAGGGCGGATTTTGTAAAAGGCCTTATCTTTAACGATTCCGCAAAAATTTCCGCAAAGGGTTTTGAATTTTTCTTCTCGTTATAAATTGTAAACGGCGGTTGAAAAGTGCGGCGGGTGGCGCTCGAAAAGTGCCTCACCTTCCGAGCAAAGGGAACTGGATTTTCAGGTCTCCGTCAAGCTGTTGATTCCGCTTCGAGGTAGAAGCAGCAGGAGGGGGAGCTTCGA
>CAIXPZ010000143.1 GCA_903921455.1 uncultured Verrucomicrobia subdivision 3 bacterium
AAGGCGGTCAAACACCACCGCCAAACCAGAACTAACCCATCAACCAAAGCTGCCTGAAGTATTTTCCAAGCTGCTTGTGGATCAGCCGCAGTCAGCAATCACTGAAATTTGAAAGTGTCGTTTTATTCAGCGTGTCCCTAACGCTGCTGGCCGGCTGCGCTTCCAAAAGCTATGACAAGGGCGCGGCCACGGCTTCCGCCCTGCAATCCTCCGCCGACGCGGTGGCACAGACGACCACCGGTGTGACCGGCGTGCTCGGCGCGCTGAACGACCTCACCTTCAAATCCCAGGGTGATCTGCGCAAACAGTATGACGCGTTTGTCAGCGCATCCAAGACCTTCAATCAATCCCTGGCCAACCTCGACGCCAATGTCGCGACCCTCAACGCCAAGGCCGAAGCCTATTTTAATGACTGGACCAACCAGACCGCCCTGCTCCAGAGCGCCGATCTGCGCCAGCGCAGCCTCGAACGCAAGTCTGAAGTCTCCGGCAAGCTCGCTCAGGTCACCGCCAGTTATGATGCCTTGAAGAAATCCATCCAGCCGTTCACGGTTGATTTGCGCGACATCCAGACCTATCTCGGCACCGACCTGACCGTCGGCGGCCTCGCGACGGTCAAGGATGTGGTGGCCAAGACCAAGGTGGACGCCGTCCCGCTCCGCGACGCCATCAAGCAACTGCAAGTCAGTTTCAGCAGCCTGAGCGCGGCGCTCTCGCCCGTGCTGCCGGCGGCCGCGAAATAATTCGTCCCTTGAACCAGCTCAATAAAAAATAAACATAGGAAAACACCGCAACACGCCCTCCGGCACAAACCACCAAGCTAAAATGAAAAACAATCATCAACACACCCTTCTGGCCGCCGCTCTCGTGAGCGCGCTGGCTGCCGCCACCACCGCGCAAGCCGCCGATGCGACTGCAGCCACGACCCCTGCCACTACGGCTCCCGCCGCTTCGAATGACGACGCGTGGAAGTTCGGCGTCACCGTGCCGCTCTGGGCTCCGGAAATCAACGGCAACGTTACGACCTTGGGACGGGTCACCGATGTGAACGTCAATTTCAGCGAATTGAAGAGCCACCTGGATTCCTCGGTTTCGCTGTCCCTCAATGCGCAAAAAGATAAATTCGGCCTGTTCGGCAATGTTGGTTATATGAAGTTCACCGGCGGCGGCGGCGACCCCTTGGGTGGCCACACGGACTGGATGTTGCGATTCGCCGTGGCCAATGCCGGCCTTTCTTATCAGCTCATCAGGACGGAGACGGAGCACCCCTTCATCCTCACGGGCACCGCCGGCACCCGCTTCTGGTATACGTCCACGGACATCTACCACCGCGATTCGACGAATACCCGTGATTTCCACAAATACAATAATCTGAATCTGTTCGACGCCGTCATCGGCCTGCGCGCCACTCAATATATCACGCAGAAACTGCATGTGGATGTCGCCGGCGACTACGGTGGTTTCAATTGCTCGCACGACGTGGACACGACCTGGTCGGCCTCGGGCATGTTGACGTATGATTTCACCATGTGGTTCAGCCTCTCGGGTGGTTATCAAGCATTGGGCTTGAAAGAATCTGATGGCACCGGCGCCAGCAAAAATGGCGTGAACATTACCTTTAGCGGTATCGCCGCCGCCCTCGCCTTCAAGTTTTAAGCGCAAACCAAAACAAAAATGAAATCAATGAAAACCATTACCCTGAATCCAACGGGCAGCCGCCGGATGCTCTGGCTTGCCGGGATCGTTCTTGCGGGTGCCACCCTTCTTGGCGTGACCGCCTGCCACACCACCCGCCACGCCCGCAGCGTGACGGAATCCGGCTTTCTCGGCGATTACTCGCAGTTGAAAGAAGGCACGTCCGACCAGGCCAAGCTGGTTTACTTCGCCCCCAATGTGGACTGGAAGAAATACACCAAGATGTATATCGAGCCGGTCCAATTGTGGAAGGGTGACGACAAAGAATCCCCGCTCGGCAAGCTGTCCAAGGAAAATCAGGATTTGATCACCAGCTTCCTCTACACCGAGTTGAACAACGAGTTGCAAAAGAGCTACACCCTCGTTTCCAGCCCCGGACCGGACACGCTCGTGCTGCGTTCGGCGGTGACGGAAGCCAAGAAATCGGCGCCCGTTCGCAACCTGCTGACCTCGATTGTGCCGTTCGGCATCGCCGCGAACATCCTCGTGACGGCCGCCTTCGGCTCCGGCATCGGCGTGGGCCAGGTGCAGGTTGAGGCGGAAATGCTCGACGGCCAGTCCAACCAGCGCCTCTGGGCCGCCGTGGACAAACGGGCGGGCACCAAGGCGCTCCGCACCAAGTTCGACGGCACCTGGGGCGACGTGAAACTCGCCTTCGAATTCTGGGCCCAGAAGCTGGAAACCCGCCTCGTGGAACTCCGCGCCGGCAAAGTGGCCAGCACGGACGACGGCGTCTAATCGCACCGGCAGCCGTATCCTTCAAACCATCGCAACGCCGGCTTGTGGAAAATCCCGCAGCCGGCGTTGCTGCTTAAAGCCATGCTTCTGAAAAAACCCTCCGCTGCGGTCACCGCTCCCCTCCGCCTTGGTCTTGCCATGATAGGTATCACCGCGCTGGCCGGTTCGGGCTGTAAAAACTTTGGCCCGTCAGAAACCTTCACGCCCTCCGTTGCCGGCCGGGTGCTGGCCGCCGACACGCAGCAACCGCTTGCCGGCGTCCAGGTCAGTCGCGTGGTCCCGGGCCAGAACCCCGCCACGCCGGTCAAAGGCGCACAACTCTTGCAGCAAGCCCGGCCCGAAATGACCGGGGCCGATGGCGCCTTTGTTTTATCCGGCCGGGAATACATCACCCTCTTCCCTCATGCCAGCTGGTGGTCGGTGAGGCTCGCGTTCCAGGCGTCGGGCTACGTTTCGTTCCAAACCAATTACCTCGCCACCGCCTTCACCAACCAAACCGCCGCCGATCCGGCGCACATCAACGTTGGTGAAGTGTTCCTCAAACCTGAGGCAAAATGATTTGCCGCCTTCGCCGGGGCGGGCCCCGGCTTGCCGAATTTGCTTTGCCAGCGGCGCGAACAGAATCAAACTCTTGCTGCACATGCTGATGGGTTCACATTTTCGCTCCGGCTTCGCGCTTGCGCTGCTGGTCAGCCTCGCGCTGGGGCTGACGACCCGCGCGGACGTGCTGGTCGGCACGAACGGCGAACGCTTCGTCGGCCGGATCATTCAGGAGACCGCCACCAACGTGGTGTTCGAATCGGAATTCGCCGGCCGCCTGACTTTTCCCCAGTCAAAAATCCGCGACCTCGAACATACGGCGGCGCTGACGGCGAGCAATTCGCCCGCCGTTGCCGTCCGCCCTCCGGCCCCGACCAATCAAGTGGCTTGGAAACCGCCCGGCGTCGGCACCGACGGGGCGGACTGGGTGCGGCTCAAGTCCGGCGAATGGCTCAAGGGCGAGATGAAATACATCCAGAACAAGGAGGTGGAATTCGACAGCGACGAGATGGACATGCAGACGCTGAAGCTCAAGGATGTCAGCCAGGTTTATACCGCGCACCGGGTGTTCACCCAATTCGAGGACCACCCGCCGGCCTACGGCAAGGTCATCATCAGCAATGATGTCGTGAACGTCCTCGGCGCGGAACCGCTGGCGCTCGACCGCGAACTGCTCATTGGTATTACGCCCAGCGGCGGCCGCACCGGCATGCGCAACTGGTCGGGCAACCTGAATCTGGGGCTGAACCTGCAGTCTGGTAACAACCATCAAATCACCTCCGTCACCCAGGCGGAGTTGGCGCGCCGCACGCCCAACACCACGCTGCTGCTTGACTACCTCGGCAATTTCAGCAAGTCCGACAAGATCGAAAACGCGAACAACAACCGCGTCAACGGCACCTACGATGTGCGGCTCAACAAGGATTGGTTCCTGCGGCCCGTGCAGTTGGAATATTATCAGGACAAGCTCGCCAATATTGATTACCGCCTGACCGGCGGCGTGGGCGGTGGCTATTATATTTACGACCGCACCGGTCTGGAGTGGAAGTTGTCCGCCGGCCCCAGCGTGCAATACACCAAGTTTGCCAACGTCGGCACCAACCAGAGCCCGACCACCATCACCCCGGCGGCCGTGTTTAATTCCTATTTCAAGACGGACATCACGTCGCGCCTCACCTTCATCCAGCAGTGGGAAAGCGTCTTCACCAAGTCGGAGGCCGGGAGCTACACGCATCACACCGTCACCACGCTGGAATTTGAGATCAAGCGTCATCTCAACCTCGACGTCTCGCTCGTATGGGATTATCTCCAGAATCCGCAGGCCAAGGCCGACGGCACCATCCCGCAGAAAAGCGATGAATACCTGACCGTCGGTTTCGGCGTGCGGTTTTGAAATTTCTGAGATGCCACTCTGAATCGGTTCGTTGCCGGTGTTTTGGATATTTCTTGCCAAGCGACAGCAATCAAAGTTAGCTTATTTCTAGGATTCACTTTTTTAATATCATTTTATGAAAATGAATGGAACCCAAAACCTGTTAATCGTTCCGCTCGCTGGCGCACTTTCGTTACTGGGCGGCGTCACCCCCATCAAGGCCGCCGCCGACCCCAAGCCCAATATCGTTTATATCGTCGCCGACGATCTCGGCTGGAAGGATGTCGGCTTCAACGGCTGCGCCGACATCCAGACGCCCAACCTGGACAACCTCGCCGCGAACGGCGTGAAGTTTTCCCAGTTTTATGCGCAGCCGATGTGCACGCCCACGCGCGCCGCCTTGATGACCGGGCGATACCCGTTCCGCTACGGACTGCAGACGATCGTTATCCCCGGTCCGGCGGGTTACGGTCTGGCCACCAATGAATGGCTCCTGCCGCAGGCGCTGAAAGAAGCCGGCTACCACACGGCCATCATCGGCAAGTGGCATCTCGGCCACGCGGACCTGAAGTATTGGCCCCGGCAGCGCGGCTTCGATTACCAATATGGCGCGATGATCGGCGAGCTGGATTATTACACCCACAGCGACGCCGGCGTGCTTGACTGGTTCCGCAACAACCAGCCGGTCCATGAAAAAGGTTACACCACCCGGCTCATCGGCAACGATGCCGTCAAATACATCAACGGGCAGAGCGCGGACCAGCCGTTCTATCTCTACCTCACGTTCAACGCCCCGCACACGCCCTATGAGGCGCCGAAGGAGTATGTGGACCGCTATCCGAATATCACCGACCCCACCCGCCGCACGTATGCCGGCATGGTGACCTGCCTGGACGACGAGATCGGCCGCGTGGTCGCCGCGCTGGAGAAAAAAGGCCTTCGCGAGAACACGCTGATCGTTTTCCAGAGCGACAACGGCGGCACGCGCAACGCGATGTTCGCCGGCCAGATGGCCGACTTGTCCAAGACCAGGCTGCCGTGCGACAACGGCCCCTATCGCGACGGCAAGGGCACGCTCTTCGAGGGCGGCGCCGCGTGGCCGCCTGCGCCAACTGGCCCGGCCACATCAAGCTCGGCATCACGGCGGATGGCCTGATCCATGTCGTGGATCTGTATCCCACCCTCGCCCATCTCGCCGGGGCCTCGACTGCCAAATGCCAGCCGCTCGACGGTCTGGATGTCTGGGGCACCATCAGCGAGAACCAGCCGTCGCCGCGCACCGAAATCGTCTACAACGTCGAGCCGTTCCGGGGCGGCGTGCGCGAGGGCGATTGGAAGCTCATCTGGCGGACGCTGATTCCTACCAGCGTTGACCTCTATAACCTGACCGATGATCCCTACGAGACCAACAACGTCGCCGCCGCGCATCCCGAGAAGGTCGCGGCGATGCAGGAGCGCCTCAACGCGCTGGGCAAGGAATCCGCCAAGCCGCTCGCGCTGATGTATGTCGCCGGCGTTGGCCTGGCGCACGGCAAGCCGCGCATGGCTTCCGCAGACGGCAAAGGCTCGGTCATGGTGGACGAAAACAGCCATTCCATCACCGACGAAGGTGTGGGCGATGGTGAAACCAGTCCCGACCATCATTGATTTGCCCCCCTGCTCTCGCGCCCGCCGCCGTTTTTCCTCCGGCGAAGGCGGGGCGAGGGCTGGCGGCGAACCACCCGAACCAAACCAGATTCATTCGAGATACCGCAATTAAACAACCATCAACATTCCCACCATGAAACTAAAACATCTATTCATCCACGCCTCAGCGCTGACGCTGGCCGCTTCCGTGGTTAACGCCGAAGAAGGCGGCAGCGCCCATTATGCCCCCGGCGCGACCGCGGATTTCATCGACACGTTGCCTGGCAAGCCCGCCTTGGTGTTCGCCGATGCGTTCACGTATTACCACGGCGAAACCACGCCGCCGATTGACCTCGGCGGCAATACGGCCTTGAACGCCCATGCCACCTTGTATGCGGACTCGCTCTTTGCGCTGTATGAAACCCCCCTCACCTTCTTGGGCGGCAACTATGCCGTGGCCACGGTCATTCCCTATGTCTGGCTGAAAGTGGATGCCAACGTAAAAGTCGGGCCGCTCACGCCCAAGAAGAGCGACTCAACGGACGGGCTCGGCGATATCCAGATGATTCCGTTCATCCTGGGCTGGACCAATGCCTCGGACATGAAGTATGACGTCCGCCTCGGCGTCTATGCCCCGACCGGCAATTACGAGAAGGGCCAGCTCGCCAACGCGGGTCGCAACTATTGGACGTTTGAACCAACCGTCTCCTTCAGTTGGTTGAGCACCAAGATCGGGACCGAAGTCACGGCCTTTGCCGCGTTTGACATCAATACCGAAAACGACGCGACCCATTACCAGAGCGGCACCTCCTTCCATCTCGACGGCACGGTGGCCCAGCATCTGCCCTTGTTCGGCGGCTTTGCCGGCGTTGGCGCGGAAGGTTTTGTTTACGAACAGATCACCGCGGACAGCGGCAGCGGCGCAACCTTGGGAGATTTTGAGGGGCACACCTATGGCGTCGGCCCGGTCGTTTCCTATGCCCACAAGATCGGCAAGGTGGATTTCGCCGGCGAAGTGAAATGGCTGCCGGAAGTGGACGTGAGCAAGCGCCTCAAGGGCGATTATGTCTGGGTCAAACTCGGCATCGTTTTCTAACTCCGGCAGGGGTCACCGGGCGCAGCCAACGCGCCCTGGATCTTCACCGCTATTCTCTTCAGCACCAGCCCGTCGGCATTCCGGCGGGTTGCTGCGTTCCGGCTCACGCCCGAGGCCGGAAATAATTATTTGACGAACACGCGATTCAGGGAAACCATTTAACCCTTAACGAATTCATGATCATGAAAATCACCCTCCTTCCTTCCGTTCTGCTCGCCGCCGCGCTCGCGGGCCTGTTGGCCGCCGGCTCCGGCTGCGCCACCAAAAATGACGCCGTCGCCCAAGCTGAGAAGAACGAGAAAGACGCCCCCGGCATCGCCGAGACCAAGAATATCGCCGAGCAGGGTTTCATCTACGGCCTGCCCATCGTGATGAATTACGCGGTGATGTATGAAAACATCATTGATACCAAATCCACCGAATATAAAGCGCCGTTCAATGTCATCTATAACGAGCATCGCACGTTCACCTACCAGGACACCACCGTCGTCACACCCAACAGCGACACGCCGTATTCCTTCCTCTGGGCGGATCTGCGCACCGAGCCGCTGGTGATCTCCGTGCCCGCCGTCGCAAAGGATCGTTACTTCTCCGTGCAATTCTGCGACGGCAACACCTTCAACTACGGTTACATCGGCAGCCGCGCCACCGGCTCCGAGGCGGGCGATTACCTGCTCGTCGGGCCGGATTGGGACGGGCCCTCGCCCGCCGCCTTCAAGAAAGTGTTCCATGCCACCACGCAATTCTCCCTCGTGCTCTTCCGCACGCAGTTGTTCGGCCCGGACGATATGCCCAACGTCATCAAGGTGCAGGCGGGTTATAAGGCGCAGCCGCTTTCCGCGTATCTGCATTTGCCCGCGCCCGCGCCCGCGCCCGCCGTCAACTTCCCGCCCATCAACAAGGCGATGATCAAGACGAATTTCTTCCAGTATCTCGACTTCGCGCTGCAATTCGCGCCCGCCGGTCCGGAGGAACAGGCCATCCGCGCGCAGCTCGCCCGCATCGGTATCGGCGCCGGAAAAACCTTCAATTTTGACGCCCTCGACCTCGAACACAAACTCGAAGTCGCTCTCGGCATGAAGGCTGGCGCAACCAAGGTGGGTGAAAAAGCCGCCAGCCTGGGCAAACCCATCAACGGCTGGCATGTCGGCGCGGCGTTCGGCGACCGCGGATTCTTCAATGGCGATTGGCTCCTGCGCGCGGGCGCGGCCCAGGCCGGCATCTATGGCAATGACGCCGTCGAGGCCATGTATCCGATGACGCGCTGGGAGAGCAACGGCGCGACGCTCGACGGCAGCAAGCATGATTACACCCTCACCTTTCCCGCCGGCCAGCTGCCGCCCGTGAATGCCTTCTGGTCGGTGACGATGTATGACGGCAAGACGCAATTGCTCATTGAGAACCCCCTCAACCGCTATCTCATCAACTCGCCCATGCTGCCGGGCATGAAGACCAACGCCGATGGCTCGCTCACCCTTTACCTCCAGCACGCGTCACCGGGTGCGGACAAGGAGAGCAACTGGCTCCCCGCGCCCAACGGCCCGATCTATCTGGTCATGCGCCTCTACTGGCCGAAGACGGAAGCGCCGTCCATCCTGCCGCCGGGCCAGGGCACCTGGAAACCGCCGGGAATTGTGACAGCCCGTTGATTGGCTCTGGGCCCACGCGCATCGCCGCTGCGCCGAAGGGCTCCGCGGTGGCGGGAAACACATGCCGGTATCGGCTCGCGCCGCTCAAATTCCCGGCTTGAAAAAGTCCATCACGATCCGGGTTTTCGATTGACTCGGGGGCCGGGACAGACCGGCATCCGCCGCCGCCTGGTAGAAGGTTTTGACCCAGTCCCGGGCCGCCGCTTCATTCTGCATTTTCGCCTTGGCCGAGATTTCCAGCAGGTCGAGATTCGTTGCTCCCTTTTGCAAATGCCAGCGTTCCACGGTCACCGGTTCGGCAAACCCGCGCAGGCCGATGTTTTCCTTCCAGACTTCGGCGGCGCAGGGGCCGTAGCGGCGCAGGTTTTTCCAGGGGAAATCCTTCAGGTGCGTGGCCACCAGTCCGCGCTGCACCGCATTAAAAAGCGGCGCCGCGTCGGCCGCCCCGTGGATCACCTGTTGCACCAGACCATGGGGTAAGGTCGTGTTGTTGGCCGAACGGGAAATGGCGGGCCGCGTTTCGTCGGTCCAGTCCTGTTCGGGTTTGATCTGCTCTTCCAGTTCGGTGAGTTCCGCGGGATCGGCGTCGCCGCGCAGCTTCGTGGTGGAATCGGCGGTGCCACCGGGACGCCAGCGCGCCCGCAGGATCAAGCTGTTCGCCAAAAGGGCGCCGTCGGCCGTGTCGAAGTAAACCACTTCCTCCCGGGTGAATGAATTCGTGGCCAGGCCGAGGGTTTGCACCGCTTGGGTTACTCGCTCCGTTGGCACGACCAGCTTGACCTCGATTTTGATTTTCTGGCCGCGCGGGGCGCCCTCGCCATTCTGGACGACCCCCAGCGCCAGGACCGAACCCGCCACCAGCGCGAGCCGCCGCCACCATTTTGACAATGACTTTTCAGACATAAGCATGAGCGATTTTCCGTCCACCTGACGCGCAACGCAAGCCAGGTTTGCTGGTGTCTGCCAAGGGGACTTCCTTTATCTTAATTTACCCTGCACTGCTCTCCCGCGCCGTCATCGTGCCTGCTGTCACCGGAACGTCACTTGACAGGTTTGGTGGATAGGCGTAATCAATTGGTTGGAAAGCTGGTCCCAGAAGCCGGCGGGCAACTTAAAACCCAAACAATCAAGGGTCATGAAGGACAAAAATAAATTGGCGCAACACACGCGCATTCGCGTGGTGCAGCACGGGCTGGAAACCGAAGGCCTCTTGGAATACTCCCAGGCGGATGGTAAATTCGTGATTGTGATGCCCGATAGCGGGATGTTCATCTACCCGCAGGAGATGCGGATGCTGGTGACTGATTGGATGCTGAAGCTCATCCGGCTGGATCCCGACGGCATGCCTCGGCTGATCCTCGACGCGCCTGCGACCAAAGCCCGACCGACCGCGCCCGCCAAGCCGGCCGCAGGAAACAACCCCGCTCGCCCGCCCGCCCCCAATCCTCCGCCCGCGCCTTAGCTCGCTCCCTTACCACCGGATGCCCGCGCCGCCGGGCAAACGCCGGATAAACCGTTCCTACGGTGGCCTTTCGTTGAAGCGCAAATCAACTGCACCGGCCGGCCAAGATTCTACTGGTGTTTGCGCTTCTGCCAGCCCACATTGAAAAAAACAGAACACAGCTATGAACGTCGAGCCTTCCAAAGCCGTCGTGCGCCTTCCAAGCGATGGAAGCCGATTGGTAATAGCTGTGTTGATTCCATTGGCAGCCTTCGGTCTCCAATGGTTTTTCTGGGCGGCCATCCAGCCCTACGTCTGGTTTCTTTTTTATCCCGCCGTCTTCTTTAGTTCCTGGGTCGGCGGGCTCCGGGGCGGGCTGGCGGCGACGGGACTTTCGGCCGGGCTGGTGTGGTTTTTTTTCATTCCGCCGCAATTCTCGTTTGCGATGCAACGCCCCATGTCCCTCGTTTCGATTGCGATGTTCATGGTGATGGGCGCCTGGTTCAGCCTCGTCCATGAGCGGCTGCGGCGGGCCAATCACCAGGCGGCCGAAGCGGCGCGGCGTGAAAGCGAAGATCAGTTCCAAGCGATCTTTGACCAGGCGGCGACGGGCATGGCGCAAGTGGGGCTGGACGGCCGCTGGCTGCGCGTCAATCTGCGGCTTTGCGACATCGTCGGCTATGCTCGCGAGGAACTGGTTTCCAAAACATTCCAGGACATCACCCATGCCGATGATTTGAAAACCGACCTGGCCTTGATGGGTCAGATGCTGGCGGGCGAACATCAAACCCACACGCTGGAAAAGCGTTACCTGCGCAAAGACCGCGGCATCGTGCCGGTCAATCTCACGGTGTCGCTGGTGCGCGACCCGTTGGGCCGGCCGAAGTATTTCATCGCGGTCATCGAAGACATCGCCGAACGCAAGCGGGCGGAAGCGGCGGCGGCGCAGCTCGCCGCCATCGTGCAGTCGTCCGACGACGCGATTGTCGGCAAAACTTTGGCCGGCATCATTTCCAGTTGGAATACGGGGGCGGAAAAAATTTTCGGTTATCCGGCGGGGGAAATGATCGGCCAGTCGATCACCCGCATCATTCCGCCGGATCGCCAGGCTGAAGAGGACATGATTCTGGCCCGCATCCGGCGCGGCGAAAGTGTGCAACATTTCGAGACGCTGCGCGTGAAAAAAGACGGCGGTTTGATTGATGTTTCCGTCACCGTGTCGCCGATCATGAATGGGCGCGGCGAGGTGGTGGGCGTCTCCAAGGTGGCGCGCGATATCACCGAACGCAAGCGGGCGGAGGCCGGCTTGCGGGAAAGTGAAGCGCGTTTTCGCACGCTGGTGGAAACCGCGCCGGAAGCCATTTTCATCCAGACCCATGGCCGCTTTGCCTATGTCAACGCCGCCGCCCTGCGCTTGTTCGGCGCCATGCAGCCGTCGGAATTGCTCGGGCAGCCGGTGATCAGCCGGGTTCATCCGGATTACCAGGCCGGCGTGCTCGCACGCATCCGGTCGCTGAACGAAAAACGTCAGGAGTCGGCGTTTGCCGATGTCGTCTTCCTCACCTTGGATGGCTCAAGCCGAAATGTCATTACTTCGGGCGTTCCGTTCCAGTATCAAGACCAGAGTGGAGCGCTGGTCTTTGCGGCGGACATCACCGCCCGCAAGCAGGCGGAGGCGGCCGTGAGCGAAAGCGAGGCGCGGTTCCGGGGCCTCTACGACAATGCGGTGGTGGGCTTCTATCGCACCACGCCGGACGGCCGCATTGTCATGGCCAATCCCGCGCTGTTGAATCTGCTGGGCTTTGCCACGCTGGAGGAACTGGCCCGGCGGAACCTCGAGCAGGAAGGTTTCGGACCCGAGTATTCCCGTGCCGCGTTCAAGGAGCACCTGGAGCGCGAGGGCTTGCTCCAGGGGTGGGAGGCGGCCTGGCGGCGAAGCGATGGGAGCATCCGGTTCGTGCGCGAAAACTGCCGCGTCGTGCGGGATGCCGCCGGGCGGTCCGTCTTTTACGACGGCTCCATCGAGGACATCACCGAGCGCAAGCAGGTGCAGTCCGAACTCGAGCAGAGTGAAACGCGTTTCCGGCAGATGGCGGCTTGCATTGAGGACGTGTTGTATGGGGTGGATTATCAGAGCCGGGAGTTTAATTACCTCAGCCCCGCCTTTGAGCGGATGCTGGGCTATACGGCGGACGATGTCGCGCGCGCCGGCGGGCGCGAAAAATTTCTCGCCGCCGTGATTCTGGAGCAGCAGTTTGAATCCCAGATCGGCACGCTGGATGAAATCCTGACCGAGCCGCCCAATCCCAACCGTTCGCTCCGCTGTCAATCGTGGTGGCGCTGCCAGGATGGCAGCCAGAAATTCATCGAGGACCGCTGGTTTCCCGTCTATGCCGGGGGACGGCTGCAGTCCACTTTTGGCGTGCTGCGCGACATCACCCAGCAAAAGCACGCCGAAATGGCGCTGCGCGAATCCGAGGTGAAACACCGCAATCTGTTTGAATATTCCCGCGACGCCTTGCTGTTGGTGGATCCCCAATCCCGCCGGTTCCTGTCCGGCAATCCCGCCGCCTTGCGGATGTTCGGCGTGAAGACCGAGGCGGAGCTGGCGGCTCATGGTCCGGCGGAGCTCTCCCCGGAACGGCAGCCGGACGGACGCATTTCCGCCGAGACCGCACAGGAGATTGATGCCGCCGTCCTGCGCAACGGTTCTCACTTCTTTGAATGGAAGCACCGGCGGGTCGGCGGTGAAGAATTTGTCGCGGACGTGCTCCTGACGCGGATTGAGCGGGACGGCCAACCCACCATCCTGGCCACCATCCGGGACATCACCGAGCGCAAACGCATCGAAGCCTCCCATACCCAATTGGCCACCGTCGTCGAGCAGGCCGCCGAAGCCATCGTCATTACCGACCTGCAAGGCGCCATTCGCTACGTCAACCCGGCGTTCGAAAAGATTTCCGGCTACCCGCGTGCGGAAGTGCTCGGCCAAAATCCCCGCCTGCTCAAGAGCGGCAAACAGAGCGCGGAATTTTACCAGCGGCTCTGGGCCACCCTCAAACGCGGGGAAACCTGGAGCGGCCATATCATCAACCGGCGCAAGGACGGATCGCTTTTCGAGGAGGAAGCCACCATCTTCCCCGTGCGCGACGCCGCGGGCCATGCCATCAACTATGTGGCCGTAAAACACGACGTGACGCGCGAAGTCCAGTTGGAAGCCCAGTTCCGGCAGGCGCAAAAGATGGAGGCCATCGGCACCCTGGCCGGCGGCGTGGCCCATGACTTCAACAACATCCTGATGGTCATCTCCATGGAGGCGGGCCTGCTGAAGACCGGCGGGCCGCTTTCCCCGGAACAGGCGAATTATGCGGACGAAATCGGCAACGCCGTGGAGCGCGCCGCCTCCCTTACCCGCCAGCTGCTGCTGTTCAGCCGCCGCGAAGTCCTCCAGCCGCGCGACCTCGACCTGAGCGAAGCCGTCACCAACACCACCAAAATGCTGCGGCGGATGGTTGGCGAAAACATCGAGATGCAGTTGAACCTGGCGGCGCAGCCGATGCTCGTCCATGCCGACCCCGGCATGATAGACCAGATCCTGATGAATCTCACCGTCAACGCCCGCGACGCCATGCCCGGCGGCGGCCAGCTCGTCCTCAAAACCGTCGGCGTGGACTTGGATGAAGCCGCCGCCGCGCAATCCCCGCCGGCGCGCGCCGGCGCGTTCGTCTGCCTGAGTGTGACCGACACCGGAGCCGGCATTCCACCCGAAAACCTGTCACGCATATTCGACCCCTTCTTTACCACCAAAGAAGTCGGCAAAGGCACCGGCCTGGGCCTCGCCACCGTCTTCGGCATTGTCCAGCAACACCAGGGCTGGATCCACGTCCAGAGCGAAGTGGGCCGCGGGACGACCTTTAAAGTGTATCTGCCCCGGCTGGCGCCAACGAACGAGCCGAAGCTCGGGGGCGAAAAAATCGCCGCGCCGGTCCCCACCGGCCAGGAAACCATCCTGCTCGTGGAAGACGAGCCCGCCCTGCGCGCCGCCGTGCGCATCACCCTCACCAAACTCGGCTACCGCATCCTGGAAGCCTCCACCGGCCGGCAGGCCCTCATGGTCTGGCAGGAACACCACGCCGGAATCCATCTGCTGCTGACCGACCTCATCATGCCCGACGGCATGACCGGCAAAGAACTGGCGCAACAGCTCCTCCAGCTTAATCCCCGGCTGAAGATCATCTACATGAGCGGGTATAGCGCCGACATGATCGCCCGGGATTTCACCGCGCTGGAGAATATCACCTTCCTCGCCAAACCGTTTCAGATGCCCAAGCTCGCGGAAGCCGTCCGGAACAGTTTGGATAAAACCGCCTAGTTCCGCCGCGCCTGCGTTCCCCGCACCGGCTGCGATCCGCTGGTGGCCAAGGTTGCGCTGCGACCTTGGCCGATGCCGGGCGGAGCGTCAGGCGAGGGAAGTATTTAACACCTGAAAGTTTATTCCACCCAGTGACCGCGGCGCGGTCAGGTCAAGTCGCAGCGCAACTTGCCTCACCCGCCCCCGCCTAAAGGTGGGTTTTTCCGGTCGGAGGGATTCCGCGCGGGCGGTAGTGGGCGGCCTGTTCCAGCGTATATTCGCCGAGCGGCCCGGCGTGCACGCGGGTGCCGGTCAGTTCGTCGGGACGTTTCAGATAAGCCCAGACGGTCAGTGGCGCTGGCTCCCCGACCCGCTGCACCTGGATCGCTACGCGCCGATGGCCGTCCGGTGCGGTCACGCGTTCCAGTTGATCCATCGCCTGCAATGTCGGCGCGTCCACTTGAAAGACCTGGCCGCGGACCCGTTCGCCCTGACCCGGCGCATGGAGGAGCCAGGGGGAATGGCGCTCGCCGGTCACATAGAGGGGAAACCGTTCCAGGGTGACGAAGTCGCCCGTCACCCGGCGGCCGCGGTTCGTGCGGAAGTTCGGAAACCCTTCCTTCAACGTGCCGTAAACAAAGACCGACGCCATCGGGTCCGGACTGGCTGAATGATGGCTTGGATTCATGGGGCGCGCGCGGTTCCGTTCTAACCGGCGGGCGGGCGGCTGTCAATCTTGGCGAGGCTCCTTCCGGACTCCTTACGGAGGGCCGGTGGGTCAAGTTGCGCTGCGACTTGACTTGACCGCGCAGCGGTCACCGGGTGGGATGGCGGCGCGGCAGTGGCGGCGGCGGTGCATGGGGCCACATCATAAGGTTTGACGCTGAGGGCCATTGGGGATTAGTCTGCCTTCATTCACTTGTCGCCCGAAAGGATGATTGCCCCCGAACATCTTCGGCAGCATGACCACATCTGGGTGGTTCAAAAGGACCGCAAAATTCTGGCGGCCTTGGAATACTCCCAGGCGGAGGATGCCTTTACCATCGTGCTGCCGGGCAGCGGGGTGCTGGGGGCCCGGGAGGATTGGCGGATCAAACTGACTCCGCGCCTGCTGGAACTGATCGAACTCCAGCCCGATGGCACCCTGCATTTTAATTTCTGAACCAGCCGCGCGCGGGGGAATGATTTGATTTGACGCTGCGGCACCGGCGTTTAAACCTTTTCCCCATTGATGAAGCGAAGTTTCAAATTTCTCCGCCGGGTCGTAGTCCTGTTCCTCTGGGTCGTTCTGGGCATGGCCACGCTCTGGGCGGTGGCGGCGCTGGCCATTGATGGGCGCATCGCCTGGTTGCGCCTGCCGCTGGCGGGACTCTACGCGCTGAGCATGCTGGCAGTCTGGATTTTTGTGAAGCGGCCGTGGAAAGTCGTGGCGACCGCCGGCGCTTTTGGCGTCGTTCTCCTATGGTGGCTGTCGCTGGCGCCGTCCAATCAAGGCAACTGGCAGCCGGACGTGGCGTTGCTGCCTTACGCGGACATCAACGGCGACCGCATCACGATCCATGACATCCGCGATTGCGATTACCAGACGGAGACGAAATACACCGTGCGGCATTACGACCGGACCTTCGATCTCGCGGCGCTGCGCACGGTGGACTTGTATCTGGTCACGTGGGGTTCGCCCGACATTGCGCATACGATGATCAGCTTCGGCTTCACGAACGGCGACTATGTGTGTTTCTCCATCGAGACGCGCAAGCAGGCGGGCCAGGAATATTCGGCGGTGAAAGGATTGTTCCGGCAATTCACCCTCACCTACATCATCGCCAGCGAGCGGGACGTGGTGCGGCTGCGGACGAATTACCGCCAGGGCGAGGCGGCGCGGCTCTATCGCCTGCAAGTGACGCCGGCCCAGGGCCGGCAATTGTTCCTCGACTATCTGCGCCGGGCGAACGAGCTGCACGACCACGCGGAATGGTATAATGCGGTGACGGACAACTGCACCACGGGCATCCGCACCCAGCGCGCCGCCGCCGACCGCGCCCCGTGGAATTGGCGGATGCTCATCAACGGCCACCTGGACGAACTGCTTTATGAGCGCGGAATGCTGGTGACAAATCTGCCGCTGGCTGAATTGAAGCAGCGCTCGAACATCAACGCCCGCGCCCAGATCGCCGACCAGTCGGCGGATTTCTCGCAGCTCATCCGCCTGGGTCTGCCCGGCTTCGAATCGCCGGCCGCGGCGAAGCCCTGACTTTCCAGCCCCATGAAAAAATATTTCATCCTCAATGGCCTGGTGCTGGCGCTGCTGGCGCTGGCCGGTTGCTCCACGCCCATCAGCGCCGTCAAGGTCTCGCCGCGGATGGCCTACCAGGAACTCCATGAGAACGCGCTGAACAGCGACCATTATAGTTCGGAGGCGCGGCGCGTCCTGAACCGCTACGGCCTCGATGTGGCGTTCCAGAAGCAGCCGGAGGCCACGCTGGCGAAACTCCAGGCCATCGCCTGCACCGACGACCGGCGCGACCTGCTCTACGCGCTGGCGGAATTGAACTATCAGAACGCGGAGCGCCAGAACCGGAGCGTCCGGCCGGGCGTGCCGCGCCTCGCCCGCAACAGCTATTTTGCCTCAGCCATCTACGCCTATCTTTACTTGCTCGGCGAAAGCCAGGATGCCCGACCGAATCTGTTCGACATCCGCATCCGCGCGGCGAGCGACCTCTACAACCGCGGGCTGGCGCTGGGCCTGATGGTGGGCACCAACGCCGTCGTGGATCTGGCCGGCGGCCCGCGCCTGACCCCGCCCGGCGATGTGGCGGTGACGTTCACCCAGCCGGGCTTTCCGTGGAGCCTGGATTTGATCCAGCGGTTTTACTCGGCCGATGACTTTGCCGTGCGCGGGCTGTCCACCCGCAACCGCAATTCCGGCCTGGGCGCGCCGCTGATTGCGGTCACCGACAAGTTCGGGAAGTTCCAGGAATCGGTGCGCGTGCCCGCCACCGTCTTTCTCCGCGTGAACGGCGATGCGCGGGATTGGAGCGCCGGGAAGCTGACCGCCACGCTGGAGCTCTATTCCGCGTTTGACGCCGCGCACGTCGAAGTGAACGGGCGGCAGGTGCCGCTGCAGACGGACACGACCGCCCCGATCGCCCATTTGCTGACCGACAGCCCCGTCTGGCAGCTGGGGCTCGCGCAATTCTTTTCGGCGGAGCTGCAAAACAAGACCGGCATCCGCCGCATGGAGCCTTATTCACCGGGTCAGATTCCGGTGGTGTTCGTGCACGGCACGGCCAGCAGCCCGGTCTGGTGGGCCGAGATGTGGAACACGCTCAACGCCGACCCGGTGCTGCGCCAACGCTATCAGTTCTGGATGTTCAACTACGCCAGCGGCAAGCCGATCACCATGTCCGCGGGCATTTTGCGCGACAACCTGATGAACACGGTCCAGGCGCTCGATCCGGAAGGCAAGGACCCGGCGCTCCGGCAGATGGTCGTCATCGGCCACAGCCAGGGCGGCTTGCTGGCCAAGCTGACCGCGACGGACACCGGTGACAAGCTCTGGCGGCTGATTTCCCCGACGAACATCGATGCGCTGAACATCGATGTGCCGACCCGCGAGCTGCTGCGGAGCAATTTCTTCTTCAAGCCCCTCCCCTGCGTCTCCCGCGTGATCTTCATCTCCACGCCGCACCGGGGCAGTTACCAGAACACCTCGTTCGTGCAGAATCTCCTGAACCGCTTCATGGAGTTTCCCAGCGACCTGATGAACGCCTCCGCCAGCCTGATCAAGCTGAAGGACACGCTGAACCTCCCGCCGGCGCTGCGCAACGGCGTGCCGACCAGCCTCAACGGCATGGCCACGGATAATCCGTTCATGCTCACGCTCGCGGATATCCCCGTGGCGCCCCCCATCAAGGCCAATTCCATCATCGCCATCAAGGGCGACGCCGCGCCGCCGCAGGGCGCCGATGGCGTGGTGAAATACCGCAGCGCGCACGTGGATTATGCGGAGTCGGAATTCATCGTGCGCAGCGGCCATTCCTGCCAGATGAACCCGCTGACGGTCGAGGAAGTGCGCCGCATCCTCATCGCCAACCTCAACGAGACCAAGCCGGCAAAATGACCGCGCCGGCGTAAACCGGTCGGCACTCCGAAGTTGCGCCGCCCTTCGCGGCTGATAATCTCTGTGTCAGACGGACATCCGATGAATGCAATCCATAACATACCGCCGCCGCCAGACAGATTTTCCACCCGCCTGACCAGGTTCGGCGGGTTCGGTTGCCTCATTCTGGCCATGGCGTTGACCGGTTGCGGCATGTTGCGCTTCTCCAATTCGCCCCCCAAGGCGCAGGTGGATTCCATCCAACTCACCGGCCAGGTCAGCGGCACCGTGACGATGACGGTGTTGCAGGCGCAAGTCATGCGGTTTGCGGACACCTATTCCGCCACGGTGGCGCAGGCCTGCGATGATGTCACGGCCAAGACCACCAACGCAGCGCTCCGCCTGTCGGTCTTGCGCTGGAAGCTGGGGCAGTCCACTTCCGCCTTCGTGGATGCGACGGGGCAGAACCCGGCGGTCAACGCGCTGGATGTCCTGGTGCTGACGTCCATGGCGCGGATGGTGGTGGAGGATTACGGGCGGGAGACGTTTGGCGACGACATCACGCCGCTGCTGCTCGCCCAACGCGAACTGGAGACGAACGCGTGGTCCCTCGCCAGCGGCATGCTCAAGCCCCCGCAGAAAAAGGAATTGCAGGATTTGATTATGGAGTGGCGGACGAAGAATCCACACCAGCGCTATGTCGGGCCGATCCGGTTCCGGGAGTTCGTGACGGCGCTCGGCAAAGTGCCGACGCAGGCGACGACCGCGCCGACGAGCATTTTCAGCCTGCTCTATCTGGATCCCCTGGCGGGGCTGGACCCGACCGCCGCCGCGATCCAGGAAACCCGGGAGATGGGCGAACGCGCGATGTATTACACGCAGCGGATGCCGATGCTGTTGAGCTGGCAGGTGGAGTTGCTCGCGAATCAACTCGCGGACCAGCCGGAGTCGAAGGCCATCATCGAAGACGTGGACCGGCTGGCGGCATCCTCGGAGACGTTTGCCAAGACGGCCCAACAATTGCCCCAGCTCATCAACGACCAGCGGCAGGCGGCCATCCAGCAAGTGCTCGACGGCCTGACCAGTCAGGGCAATAAATCCCAGGAATTGCTGTCCGCCACGCGCACAACCCTCGACGCGGCCGGCACCGCGGCGCAGAATATCAATGCCGCCCTCCAGTCGCTGACCGCTTTTGTGCAATATGTATCGCCGACGAATGCGCCCGCCTCCCCCGCGGGGAGCCCGAACAGCAAACCGTTCAACGTGCTGGATTACGGCACGGCGGCGGCGCAGATTGGCACGGCGGCGCGCGACCTGAACACGACGCTGCAAACGCTGAACCAGAGCACGCCGGAATTGGCGCGCTTGAGCCGGCAGACCGCGGCCGACGCCAGGCAAGTGGTGGATTACGCGTTCTGGCGCGGGGTGATCCTGGTTTTGATCGGGCTGGCCGGCGCGGTTTTGGCTGGTTTTGTTTATCGCCGGCTTGTAAACAGGACGAAGCCTTGACCGCCGCATTCCCCTCGGACGAATGTTCGGGTCGGCCCGGAGAGGAACGGCCGTCACGGATGGAGCTGAAAAAATAAATTATCCGAAATCACCATGCCCATCGAACTGCAAATCATCCGCGCCCAGGAATTCATCCGGCTGGGGGCGCACGGCCGTTTTGATCTCGAAGCCAGCAAGGCCGTGCTGGCCCAGCTCGCCACGGCCTGCTGGAAGCGCGGCATCAACCAGGCGCTGCTCGACCTCCGCGCGCTGCGTCCCGGACCGAAACCGGTGTTCAGCCCCGGCGACCTGGTGACCCTCGTCAAAACCTTCCGCGAAATCGGGTTCACCCACCAGCAGCGGCTGGCCGTGCTCTATCGTTCCGACCCGCACCGGCGCGCGCGGCTGTTTGCGTTTGTGGCCACGCTGCGCGGCTGGCAGGTCCGGGCGTTTGATGATTTTGAAAATGCCATCGGCTGGCTTTCCGGCGCGGAAACTGTGCCGGCGGAAAAAGACCTGTCCGCCCATGCCCGAAAAATTCCGGTGCGCCACCCCAAAGCTTTGAAAACTACCACCCAGCCCGGCCCGCCGCCGGGCGTCATCATCAAATCGCCCGCCCCCGCGCCGCGCCTGGCCATTCCAATCAAGGCCATCAAGCCAAAACCTTCATTTTCTCGCGCGGCGGCCATCGTGGCCATGCTCGGTCTGGCGGCCGCCGCCGCGCTGGCGCAGCCCGCGGCGAACGTCGCCACCAACGGCGATGCCCTAGCATCGCCGCCGTCCCCGTTCGCCCCGACGGTTCCCAACGCCGCCCCGGCGCCCACGAATGCGCCGGCGGGCATGGTGTGGATTCCCGGCGGCGAATTTTCCATGGGCGGCCTTGCCCCGAATGACGGCTTGTGCACGCGCGCTACCTTGGGCGCGGTCAGCGACACCCAGCCGATCCACCGCGTTTATGTGGACGGATTCTGGATGGACCGGACCGACGTGACCAATGACGAGTTTGATAAGTTCGTCAAAGCCACGGGTTATGTGACCATCGCCGAGATCGCGCCGACCAAGGAACAATTTCCGACCGCGCCCCCCGAGAATCTGGTGGCGGGCTCCACGGTCTTCACGCCCACGACCAACGCGGTGGCGCTGGATGATTATTTCCAATGGTGGCGTTACGTGCACGGCGCGGACTGGCGTCATCCCACCGGGCCGGACAGCGACTTGAAGGGCAAGGGAAATTATCCCGTCGTCCAGATCGCCTACGCCGATGCCGTGGCCTACGCGAAGTGGGCGGGGAAAAGATTGCCCACCGAGTCGGAATGGGAATTTGCCGCGCGCGGCGGCTTGGCCGGAAAAACCTTCGCGTGGGGCAATGACTTTAAACCGGGCGGCAAATGGATGGCGAATATCTATGAGGGACCGTTCCCCGTGAAGGATACCGGCGAAGATGGCTTCGCCGGCCTCGCCCCCGTGGCGCAGTTTCCGCCGAACGGCTACGGACTTTACGACATGGCCGGCAATGTCTGGCAATGGTGCAGCGACTGGTATCGGCCCGACACCTATGCGCGGCTCAAGCTGGCCGGCGTCGCCGTGGCCCGCAATCCGCAGGGGCCAAGCTCCAGCTACAATCCGGGCGATAGCCAGCCCCAGCGCGTGCATCGCGGCGGCTCGTTCCTGTGCACGGATCAATATTGCACGCGCTACATGGTGGGCACGCGCGGCAAGGGCGACCTTGACACCGGCAGCAATCACGTCGGATTCCGCTGCGTGAAGAACCCGTAATTTTGCCAATTCAGAACCAACATCCCGATTGCAACCGGCCGCTGGCGGACGCCGCGCTCGTCGGCTGTCCGGATTGTGATTTATTGCAGCGCCTCCCGGAGGTTCCGCCCGGCGCCTCCGTGCGCTGCCTGCGCTGCGACCATGAACTCTGGCGGCCCCGCGTGGATTCCTACAACCGCACGCTCGCGCTGACGCTGGCCGCGGTGGTGCTCTATGTCATCGCGAACGCGGTGCCGATGCTCGGCCTCCACGCCGTCGGGCGCGAGGCCTTCACGACGGTGGTCGGCGGCGCGCAGCAGCTCTGGCACGACGGGCAGCCACTCGTTGCGGTGCTGGTGCTGTTCGCGGCGGTCATTTCGCCGGCGTTGCAGATCGGCTTTCTGCTCCTGATCTTGATCGGCTGCCGGCGCGAGCGTCCGCCCTTCTGGGTGGGTATGTTGCTGCGCCAGGTGCCATTCACCCGCACCTGGAGCATGATCGAGGTCATGCTGCTCGGCGTGCTGGTGGCCTTGACCAAAATCGCAGACTACGCCCATGTCATTTTGGGCACGGCGCTGTTCGCCCTGTTCGCCCTGGTCATTTTGCTCGCCGCCATTGAATCCTGTTTTGATCCGCGCGAAGTGTGGAACCGGGTGGAATGGGCGGAGGAAAAACAGCGGCGTCCGGCCGCCGACGCCCAACCCGTCGCGGAGGTGGCCTCGTGAGCGCGCTGAACCCGACCGCGATGGCGCAAGGCTTGCAGACCTGCCCCGATTGCGGCCTGCTTTCCCAACCCGCGCCCGGCGCGCAGGCAGGGCGCTGTCCGCGTTGCGATGAGCCGCTTGAGTTTCGCAAGCCGGGCAGCTTGGAGCGCACGCTGGCATATTTGATCGCGGCGGCCATTTGTTATATTCCGGCGAACTTCCTGCCCGTGATGAAGACCATCACAGCCTCCGGCAGCGAGTCCGACACCATCATGCAGGGCGTCGTGCTGCTCTGGTCGCCCACCGGCTGGCCGCTGTCGCTGATCGTGCTCTTCGCCAGCATCATGATTCCCAGCGCCAAGATTCTGGCGCTGCTGTATCTGGTCATCACGGTGAAACGCGGGTCGATTCAAAATAATAACCAGCGCGTGCGGCTCTACCGGATGGTGGAAATCATCGGGCGCTGGTCCATGGTGGATGTGTTCGTGGACACGTTTACCTGTAAACGGCGGCTGAAAAGTGCGGCGGGGTCATGTGTGTGACGGGGCGGTTCAAAAGTGCGGCATCTTCATTAACAATGAAGCATGTATCGCAATATGGAAGACTGGGCTGAGATTCGCAAAAAAGTGTTGGCAGGA
>CAIXPZ010000144.1 GCA_903921455.1 uncultured Verrucomicrobia subdivision 3 bacterium
CGTTTGTTCCCTTCACGCCGGCGGTGACGAATGAACTCGCGGCGCACGTTTACACAGTGGCGCGACCGGACACGAACTTTGAATTTTCCACCACGCCGCTGCCCGCGTGGCAGGCGCATTTTGCGCGGCAATTTGGCCGGCTGGCTGCAAGCCACGGCTGCCAGCTCGTTCTCCTCGACCTGCCCACCTTGGAAACGGTGCGAAATACCGGCATCCACGAGCGCGCGTTCTGGCCGGAACTTATTTCCACCAACCTGCCGCTTGTGGGCGTTCCCGCGCAGCAGATGTTTGGATGTCTGTCGGATGACGAAATTTTGAAACTGTATTCCGACAAGGCCCACCTGAACAAAAACGGGCAGGACTATTTTACCCCGCTGATCGCGCCGGTGTTGATTCAATTGTATGAAGCCAACCACCGGCCTTGAACCTCATGTTTGCCTTCGCGCGAAGGGCTTGTTAATAATAACCGCCTAAAAATATGCGCCCGGCATTTTCCTCAACCAAACAGGCGGCGACGTTTGCCTTGCTGTTGCTGCTGCTGTTGCTGTCGCCTGTGTTGGTGGGAAAAAAACTTCTGCCGTCGCGTGAGCAAATATATGCCTGCATAAGCTGGGGGGGGGGGGCCGTATCCGTGGATTCACAATCAGATTTTTGATGATACCAACACCATTGATATCGCATTCTTTGGCTCATCTCGCATGTTAAATGATATAGCCACGCCGCAAGTGCAGGCGGATTTAAGCAAACAGATTGGGCGACCAGCGGTGGTGCGCACGATTGCTTGGGGCGGGCCTGGTTATGACGTCCTGTTTTTAATTGCTCAGGACTTGCTGGAGCATCGCAAGGTTCGCCAACTGGTCTTTTACGACGAGGATGATGATCAAGGCCCGAAAAATCGCAATGGAGTCATCCCTGGCCTGTTTCGTTTTGGAGATAATGGCTCGTCTATGGACGGTTTGCCTTTCAATGAAAAAGGGCTTTACTACTTTGCTTCGTTGTTTGGAATGCCGCTCAATTTCTTAAGCTTAACACGGCCCAATATACCCGCAGAACTGCTTCCAAACCGCCCCGGCTATGTTGATCCTCCAATTAAGACGATTACTACTGATGCTCCAAACCAGTTGGGATCGGTAGCATTCCGATCCGGTTTTAATGCCACTCCTTGGCTGTCTAGGGATTGTGCGCCGTTTATCCCATACCTTCCATCGGGAACAGGCCACCCTCAAGCCGCGATTTGTAACGCTTCTAAACCAGACAAAACATTTGTGTTTTCAAACGCAATAATTCCTTCGTATCAGGCTCATTTTGCACGGCTATTTTCCGAGTTGGCTGAAAGTTATGGTTGTAAACTGGTCATGCTTGATCTTCCGGCCCTGGATTCTGTTCGCGCACCGTTTATCCAAGAACGGACATATTGGCCGGCAGTTTTCTCTACCAACTTGACTTTGGTTGGTATTCCAAACAATCAAATTTTCGGTGGGCTGGCGGACGATGATATTCTGAAATTATTTTCTGAAAGATTTCATCTGAATCAGAACGGACAGGACTATTTCACCCGGCTCATCACTCCTGCACTTTTGAAAATCTATGAAACCTCCACAAATAATTGATCGCGGCGTTTACGCGCTGGTGGTCGTTCTCTCGCTGGCCGCCCTGTGGCTGGTGTTGAATGCGCCAGCGAGTTTCCTTAACGCCCGCGTGGTTTACCAGGGCTTTTGACGCATGGACACGATTTCCCTTTTCGCCGGCCTGTTGATTTATGTTTTTGCGGGGCGGGTGGTGATGCGCCAGTTCGCCGGTGGCGTCCGCGAAACGTCGCTCGCCGTTTTGAATGTCACAGGCGTTTTCCTGTTCCTGTTCTACGGTGGCAAGGAACATTTCGTCCTGCGTTTCGTGATGTATCTGGCGCTCATCGTCGGACTCTATCTAGTGCTGCTCGTCTTTGCTAACAAGCGTGGCAGTTGGCCGTGGCTGGCGTTTTTTGCGCCCATCGCGGCGTTGATCCTTGTCCGCTATGTGCCCGGCTCGGCCTATGTGGCGCTGGGTCATGCGTTCGGCAAAACCTGGCGCGGCGTGCCGAACATGGTGGGCATTTCTTATCTGGCCTTCCGGTGCAGCCGGCTGGTTTTGGAAGTCCGCAACGGCGTGGTGAAAACCCCCAACTTTCTCGAATATCTCAACTTCGCTTTTTTCTTGCCCACCATGCCCGTCGGTCCCATCAACACCTACGCCAATTTCCGGCGCGGATTTGAAGCCGTGCCGTATGCTGTTCCCGTCGGTCGCGTGGCGCTGCGCATCCTCGTCGGCGCGGTCAAATATCTGTTCCTCGGCAATCTTTGCAACCGCCTGACGTATTCCGGTTTGCTGTTCGACGATCACCTGCACCATTGGATTGATCTGCCGGTGGCGATGCTGTTTTTCTATCTGTATCTCTACCTGAATTTTTCCGGCTTCTGTGACCTGACCATTGGCGCGGCGGGTCTGATGGGCATACCCGTGCCGGAAAATTTTGACAACCCCTTCGCCGCGCGCAACGTGAAGGATTTCTGGAACCGCTGGCACATCACGCTTTCGACGTGGATGCGCGACGTGGTGTTTTCGCCGCTCTCCAAATATTTCGTCGGCAAATTTGGCATCAAGCTGGCCGACCACGCGATTGCGCTGACCATCACGATTGTGTTTCTGCTCGTCGGCATCTGGCACGGCTGCGGCTGGAATTTTGCGGCCTACGGCGCGGCGCATGCGCTCGGCGTGGTGGCGAACCATTACTACACCATCTTTCTGAAAAAGAAGCTGGGCCGTGAACGCTTCAAGGCCTACAACGAAAACCGCTGGATCCGCGCCGTGGCCGTGGTGCTGACATTCTGCTACTGCGGCGCGAGCCTGATTTTCTTTGCGAACACGTTCCCGCAAATTAAAGAAATTTTCTCCATCCTGCGATGAACCGGAGCCATTCTTTCGGAATTCAACGCCAAGCCGCCAAGTCGCCAAGTCGCCAGGATGAGCTGATAAGCGCGGCCAGCCAAAGGTGCCAAACTCTTTGCGCCTTCGCTTCTTTGCGTCTTTGCGTTAAAATTCCTTTCAGGTTTCAGGTTTCAAGTTTCATATTTTTATGAGTCCGCATCTGACCTTTCATCATTTCGGCCTCGCGGTGCGCCGGCCGGACGAGGCACGGAAATTCGTCGCCGCGCTTGGCTACCAGCTCGGCGAATCCGTCTTTGACCCCGCGCAAAACGTCCACCTGCAACTTTGCACGCACGCCGCGCAACCGGCGGTGGAAATCATCTGCCCCGGCGACACCACCGGTCCGGTGGACAAGCTCGCGCAACGCCACGCCTCCGGCATCATTTACCATTTGTGTTACGAGACGGACAATCTCGCGGCGGCGCTCGCAGGACTTACGGCGGCAGGACTGCGACCACTCTGCATTTCGCCGGCCACGCCGGCGCCGCTGTTTGGCGGACGTCCCGTTTCCTTCTACAACGTCGTGGGCATGGGCTTGGTGGAAATTCTTGAATAAACTTGAAACCTGAGACCTGAAATTTGAAGCGGCGGGGTCGCCAGTTCCTGCTTTCCGATTCTGGTTTCAAGTTTCAAGTATCAGGTTTGGATTTTGATTTTCCCCTTTCATTAACGGGCGCGTTTGACCAGCATGGACAGATGAACATCGCCCAAGTTCCCGTTTTCATCCTGTGCGGCGGCCTCGGCACGCGCATCAAGGAGGAGACGGAATTTCGTCCCAAGCCGATGGTGCCCATCGGCGAGCATCCGGTTCTCTGGCACGTCATGCAGATTTATGCGCGGCATGGGTTTCGCCGCTTCGTCCTGTGCCTGGGTTTCCGGGCCGATGTGATCAAGGATTACTTCAGCAATTTTCACCTCCACAATGCCGACACCACCATCAAGCTCAAAACCAACGAGGTCACCGTCCACGAGCATCGGCACAATTTGGACTGGGAAGTCACCCTCGCCTTCACCGGCGAAAAAAACATGACCGGCAGCCGCATCGCCCAAGCAGCGCGCAAATACCTGGGCGGCGCGGAACATTTCGCCGTGACCTACGGCGACGGTTTGACGGACGCGAATCTGAAGGCGGAATTTGACGGTCATCTCGCCGGGAAAAAAATGGGCACGCTTTTGGGCGTCAAACCGCCATCGCGCTTTGGCGAAATCAAGGTGGAAGACGACCGCGTGGTGGAATTTGCCGAGAAGCCGGACATTGAAGACCATTGGATCAACGGCGGCTATTTTTTGTTTCATCGCGATTTTCTCTCCCGCCTTTCCGAGGACGAGGATTGCGTGCTGGAACGCGAGCCGCTGGTCAAGCTGGCGCGCGACGGCCAGTTGAGCATCCATAAGCACCGCGGTTTCTGGGGCTGCATGGACACTCAGCGCGACCGCGATTATCTCACCCAACTCGCCGAGTCCGGCCACGCGCCGTGGCTGAAATAAATTTTCCGATGTTTGCCAATACTTTCCAAGGCAAAACCGTCTGGCTCTCCGGCCACACCGGCTTCAAGGGCGCTTGGCTGGCGCGCTGGCTCGTGCAACTGGGCGCGCGCGTCCACGGCTTCGCGCAGCCGCCGGCGACCACGCCCTCAGTTTTTGAACAGCTTAGTCTCGCGGAAAAAATCGAACATGAAATCGGCGATGTGCGCAATGCCGGTGCCGTGAAAAAATCCCTTCTCCGCGTCCAGCCGGATTTCGTCTTCCACCTCGCCGCGCAGGCGCTCGTCCGCTACTCCTACGAACACCCGCTGGAAACCTACGCGACGAACGTCATGGGCACGGCGCATGTCCTCGAAGGTTTGCGTTCGCTGGAGAAAAAATGCGCCGCCGTCATCGTCACCACGGACAAGTGTTACGAAAACCGCGAAATGGATTACGCCTACGCGGAGGAGGATCATCTCGGCGGACACGACCCTTACAGTTCCAGCAAAGGCGCGGCGGAAATTGTGACCAGCGCATATCGCCGTTCCTTTTTTGGAAAATCTCCGGTCCGCATCGCCAGCGCGCGCGCCGGCAATGTCATTGGCGGCGGCGACTGGGCGCTCGACCGCATCGTGCCCGACTGCATCCGCGCACTGCAACGCGGCGCGGCGATCCCCGTCCGCAACAAGACCGCGACGCGCCCGTGGCAGCATGTGCTTGAGCCGTTGAGCGGCTACCTCTGGCTCGCCGCGCAGCTTCACTCGTCACCCGCCACCAGTCACCCATCACTCTGCACGGCCTTCAACTTCGGGCCGGAAAAGGAAGCCAACCGAACGGTGGTTGAACTCGTCAGTGAAGTTTTGAAAAGCTGGCCCGGCCGCTGGGAAGACCAGAGCAATCCGCACGCGGTGCACGAAGCCAAACTGCTCATGCTCTCGACGGCGAAGGCCAAAAAGATTTTGCACTGGCAGCCGACGTGGCAATTTGAAACTGCCATCGCCAATACCGTGAACTGGTATCGCGGTGTGAACGAAAATCTAGGTGCCGCCGAAAACCTGACGCTCCAGCAAATCGCCGAATACGAAGCCGCTGCCCGCGCCACGAACCTTGCGTGGGCCGCGACAATCTCCTAAAATATCATCGACACCCCCCGTGCAAATAAAATTTCTCAACCAATGCCGCGCCTGTGGCCATCCGCAGCTGAAATGTTTTTTAACCCTGCCCGCCATGCCGCTGACGGATGATTTCATACCCAAGGAAAAATTCGACCAGGAATTCCGGCACGATATTGCGGTCTTCGTTTGTGAGCAATGCCTGACGGCCCAGACGCAGCACAACGTGGACATGGGCGATTACTATGAGGATTACCAATATGCCGTCGGTGGTTCGCAGAAGGCCAGCCACTTCATGCGCCTGCTCGCCCGCAACGTGGTCACGAAATATTTTGGCGGTGAGAAGGGCAAAAAAGTTCTCGAAGTCGGCTCCGGCGACGGCGTGCAACTGCTCGCGTTCAAGGAGCTCGGCTGCGACGTGCTCGGCTACGAGCCGTCGTCGTCGTTGACGCGCGCCGCTGAAAGCATCGGCATCCCGACCATTCAGGGATTGTTCACGCCGGACTCCGTGCAGAAGCTTCCTGCGCCATTCAAGCACACGGACGTGGTGATGCTTTCCTACACATTTGATCATCTGCCGCAGCCGCGCGAGTTCATCGCAGCGGCGCGGTCCATTCTGAATCCCGCCACCGGCCTGCTGGTCGTGGAAATCCACGACTTGCAGAAGATTTTCGCCCGGCAGGAATACTGTCTCTTTGAGCATGAACACACCATTTATCTGACGACCGCGACCGTCTCGGCCCTGTGCGCCCGCGAGGGCATGACCGTCATTGATTTTGATCTGGTGCCCGAAGGTGACCGCCGTGGCAACTCGCTCATCTTTGCCGCCACGCCGAACGGTTCGCAGTTTGCAAAAAAATTTCCGGCGGCGAAATCAGCCGTGCCGGCGGAGTTCAGCGCGCTGGCGTTTTACGACCAGCAGGCGCAGTTCATCCGTCAGGGCATTGCTAATCTCGACGCGTTCGTCAACCGCGTGACCGCCGGCGGCAAATCCATCGCCGGTTATGGTGCCGGCGGACGCGGCGTGATGACCTTGGGCGCGATGCAATCGGCGTCAAAGCTGCGTTATCTCGTGGACAAGAAACCGAAACGGGACGGGTTGGTCGTGCCCAAGTCGGGGATTCCGCTGGTGGGCTTGTCGGCGCTGAAAGAATCGCCGGTGGACGAGATTCTCGTCTTCAGTTTCGGCTACATGAAGGAAATCCAGGCCGAACTAGCGGCCTACGGCTACCAGCCGCGCCAGTTTCATTCTTTGCTGGACGTTTTGGCGGGTAAAGCGGCCGCGTGAAAACCCCGCCTAAAACCATCGTTTTGACCGGGGCCACGGGATTCATCGGCGCGGCGGTGCTGGCGGAATTGAACCGCCGCAACCTGCGCCCGCTCGTTTTGCTGCGGCCGGAATCGGACCGCCGCCGGCTGCTGTCGTTGGCCGCAGAAAACACTTTTGTTTTTTCAAAGCTGGATGAACCGGGCCTAGCTGAAAGATTGCGCGAACAGCAGCCGGACATCTTCATCCATTGCGCCTGGCGTGGCGTGGGCGGCCCGGAACGCAACGCCGATTTTCAACTGGCGGAGAATGTCCCCTTCACGCTCGCCACCGTGGAACTCGCGGCCACGGCCGGGTGTCGCCAGTGGATCGGGCTTGGTTCGCAGGCGGAATATGGCAATGCCAACCGCCGGCTGGATGAAGCCGCGCCCACGAACCCCACCACGCTTTACGGCCAGGCCAAGCTGGCCGCCGGCAACGAGGCGTTGGCGAGGTGTGCCGGAAAAAATCTGGCGGGCGCGTGGCTGCGGGTTTTTTCCACTTACGGTCCCGGCGACCATCCGCATTGGATGATCCCGCATGTCATCCGGGAATTTTTGCAGGGCGTTGCGCCGCGAGTCACGAAGTGCGAGCAGCAATGGGATTATCTTTTTGTGGCCGACGCCGCTCGCGCCATTGTGAGCGTGGCCGACGGTAAAATTTCCGGTGCTTTTAATCTCGGTTCAGGCGCAGCTTGGCCTCTAAAAAAAATCATTGAAACCATCCGTGCGGAATTGAAAACGCCGGTGTCGCCGGCCTACGGCGCGGTGCCGTATCGGCCGGATCAAGTGATGCACCTGGAGGCGGACATCACGAAACTGTGCGCGGCGACGGGGTGGCGGCCGGAAGTGGGGCTGGCAGCGGGCTTGCGCGCGACGGTGGTCCATGAAAAGAAGCTTTTTGAAACGGGTGGCACTCTGGTAAAAGAAACCCCGCTGTGAGCACCGAAACGATCCAATTTGCCGCCGCCATCCGCGCCCACGCGGTGCAGATGGTGCATCGCGTCAACGCCTCGCACATCGGCGGCGGGTTGAGCATGACCGATTTGCTGGCCGTGCTTTACGGCGAAGTTTTGAAATTCGACCCGGCCCAGCCGCAGTTTCCCGACCGGGACCGCTTCATTTTAAGCAAAGGCCACGCGTGTGCCGCGCTCTATGCGACGCTGGCGTTGAAAGGTTTTTTTTCCGTCGCCGAGCTGGAGCAATTCGGCCGGGACGGCTCGCGCCTGATGACGCATGTCAGCCACAAGGTTCCGGGCGTTGAATTTTCCACCGGCTCGCTCGGCCACGGGCTTGGTTTCGCCTGCGGCAAGGCGCTCGCGGCCAAGCGCCAGAAAAAAAACTGGCGCGTGTTCACCATGTTGAGCGACGGCGAGCTGGACGAAGGCTCAAATTGGGAGGCCATCCTGTTCGCGCCGCATCACCGGCTGGACAACCTGGTGGCAATTGTGGACTACAACAAAATCCAGAGCCTCGGCAGCGTGAAGGAAGTTTTGGATCTGCATCCGCTGGCGGAAAAATTTCGCGCGTTCAACTGGGCGGTGAGGCAGGTTGACGGGCACGACCACGATGCGATTGCCGCCGCCTTGAAGACGCTGCCATTTGAGGCCGGCAAGCCAAGCTGCCTGATTGCCGATACCGTCAAAGGGAAGGGCGTGGATTTCATGGAGGACAAGCTGCTCTGGCACTATCGCACGCCCAATGCCGAGCAGGTCAAAAATGCCCTGGGACAACTGGGGTGCGCGCCATGAGAACCGCCTTTATCAACGAACTGATTTTGCAGGCGCGGCTGCACCCGGAAATTTTCCTCGTGGTGGGCGATCTGGGTTTTTCGGTGGTGGAGCCGTTTGCGGAGGAATTTCCCGACCGCTACCTGAACGCGGGCGTGGCGGAACAGAACATGACCGGTGTCGCTGCCGGCCTGGCCTCGGAGGGCTATCATGTTTTCACCTACTCCATCGCGAATTTTCCCACGCTGCGCTGTCTGGAGCAGATTCGCAACGATGTCGCCTATCACCGCCTGCCCGTGACCGTGGTTTCCGTCGGGGCGGGCTTCGCCTATGGCAACCTTGGCTACTCCCACCACGCCGTGCAGGACCTCGGCATCCTGCGCTTGCTGCCCGAACTGACCCTCCTCTCGCCCGCCGATCCCGGCGAGGCGCGCGAATCCATGCAGTGGCTGGCGAACAATCCGTGTCCCTCGTATTTGCGACTCGGCAAGGCCGGCGAAGCGGAACTACATCAGACGCGCGGGCTGGCGCAGGCACCCTTGAAAATACTTGACGGCAAAAGCGGGGTTGCCTTGGTGGCCACCGGTTCCATTTTGAAAGTGGCGTTGCAAGTGGCGCAGCAGTTGGGGGAGCAAGGCGTTTCCATCAGCGTGTTCTCCTGCCCGTGGCTGCAGCCGGTGACGGCGGAATTTTTTCAGCCGCTCGCCCGCTTTCAACGGCTCGTGGTTTTGGAGGAGCATTTGGCGGTTGGCGGGCTGGCCTCGCTCTTGCGCGAACATCTGACCGTCCCAATCCGTTCACTGGCCGTGCCGCCGCCGGCCCTTGGCCTGGTTGGTTCCCAGGAATACCTGCGGCGACAGGCGGGCCTTGATGCGGCTGGCGTCGTGGCGGCGCTTCGCAGCGTTTTGTGATCTGCGGCCGACCTTGCAAATTCCCTCGCCGGCTGGCGCTGGTAATTTGGAGCCTGGGCAAACCGGCTGTTGAAGCATTTCTGCCCGAGCCGGCCCGAGCAACTTTTTTTCTCCACGGCGTTGACAGGCCAAAATTCTTCTCGACGGTTACGGGCGGCGGCGATAAGGTCATCCCATGAAATCATACACCACCATTAGTGCGATTTTCCTCGGTCTGTTGGTTTTGAATATTTATTCCCAACCGGTTCAAGCCGCCGCCGACACCAACACAGCCGTCATCCGTTTGACCATTGAACTGCGTGATGGCTCACGCGTCGTCGGCCAAAGCGTGGACCAGACCTTGCCTTTTCATTCCATCCTGCTCGGCGACTTGAAGCTGGCCATGAATGACCTCCGCACCATTGATTGCACCAGCACCAACACGGCCAAATTGACGACCGCCGGCGGCGATGAGCTGACCGTCAGTTTCGCCCGCGCGGAGCTGCGCCTCAAAACCGGCTTCGGCAAGGTGGAGCTGCCGGTGAATTCCATCCGCCGCCTCGCGGTGTCGGTGGGGCATCCCGGACAAAAACCGCTCGACGGCCTCGTCGCCCTGTGGTCGGGGGAAGGCAACGCCGATGACAGTGTCGGCCAGCGTCACGGCACGCTTCAAAATCAAACCGGGTTTTCTCCCGGCATAGTCGGGCAGGCCTTCGCCTTCCACACCCTCGGCGAAGGCGTTACCGCGCCGGCCACTGGCCTTCCGGCTGGCACCAGCGACCGGACATTGGATTGCTGGATCTATGTTGATTCTTTTATCCCCGACGAGCCCATTATCGCCGGCTACGGAAATTTTGGTGCGGAAGGACAGTGTTATGCTCTCGCCATCAAGCCCGATCACCGGCTGTTTTTTTCCCAATGGGGTGGAACGATCTATGGTTCGACCCTTGAGGCGGGCCGTTGGCATAATGTGGCCGTGACCAGTGTGGGCACCACTTCCATCAAGCTCTATGTGGACGGGGTCAACGTGGCCACCGGAGCTTTGGACTTCAACACGCCGGCGGATGGCCAGTTCCATATCGGCGAACTCAAGGCCTCCTTTGTGGTCCGGCAGTTCATCGGCTTGATTGACGAAGTCGCCGTCTATAACCGCGCCCTTGCCGACGACGAGATTAAGGCCATCTACGCGGAGGGCAATCCAGTTTCGTCAACCCATTAAAATCCGGCCGCCGGTTTCCTGCATTTAATCCCGCCTGAGCTGTGCCGATGGTTGCAATCAATTGGCACCGGCCCTATCATTCCGCACCGGCCAGCGCATTGCGAACCGCTTTGTGGTGGCCACGAAACACCAACAGCCTGACTCATCTTAAAAGCGACATGAAAACGATCAGCATTGTGACCCCGTGTTTTAACGAGGAGGAAAACGTCCGCGAACTGGCGGCGCGGGTGGCGCAGGTCTTTGCCGGGCTGCCGCAGTATCAGTATGAACACATCTTCATTGATAACGCCTCCACCGACCAGACCGTGCCCATCCTGAAAGAGATTGCCGCCTCGGACCAGCGGGTAAAAATCATCATCAACGCCCGCAATTTCGGCCATATCCGCTCGCCATTCTACGGCCTGCTCCAGGCCGGCGGCGACGCGGCCATCCTGCTGGTGGCCGATTTTCAAGACCCGCCGGAACTGGTGGTCGAGTTTTTGCGCAAGTGGGAAGAGGGTTTCAAGATTGTCGTCGCCATTAAAAAAGGCAGCGAGGAGGCCAAGCCCATGTTTGCCGTCCGCCGGCTGTATTACAATCTGGTCAGCCGGTTGTCCGACGTGGAGCTGCTAAAGGATTTCTACGGCTTCGGCCTGTATGACCGGCGGATTGTTGAAATCCTGCGCACCGTGCCGGATCCCTATCCTTACTTTCGCGGACTGATCTGCGACATTGGCTTTGAGAAGGCGCGGGTTGAATTCCACCAGCCCGTCCGCAAGCGCGGCATTACCAAGAACAATTTCTACGACCTCTATGATGTGGCGATGCTGGGAATGACGAACCATTCCAAGGTGCCCTTGCGCCTGGCCACGATGGTGGGTTTTGCGATGGGTTTTCTGAGCTTGCTGGTGGGGTTGGTCTATCTGGTGGGCAAGCTGGTGTTCTGGTCGAGTTTTTCCATCGGGGTCGCGCCGATGGTGATTGGGCTGTTCTTCGTCGGCTCGGTTCAGTTGTTCTTCCTCGGCATTGTTGGGGAATATGTTGGCGCGATCTGCACGCAAGTGCTTAAGCGTCCGCTGGTGATCGAAAAGGAACGTATCAATTTCGACCCGCCAAACCCGAAAGGCTAAATAACGCGCTGCCGCGCTGCCGCGCGGCAGGTAAATTCCATACTCTGTTTGAAACCTTTCATTTTTAGAAAATCCCTGCCGTTCGGCTGGACTGCCGGCCACCGGAAACTGATGCTGCCCGCGATAAAAAAATTGTCGCGGCACCGGATGTTGTGATGCTCAACCGCCTCCACCAATTGCGTCGCTGGGCGGGCGTGGATCGGGCGGTGTTCTTCACCAATGCCGGCCAAGTGGCTCGGCTGGTCACCGGCCCGATCACCATGGCACTGGTGCTCCGTTACCTGACGCCGGAAATTCAAGGCTACTTCTACGCCTTCTCCGGCGTGGTCGCCATGCAGGTTTTTCTGGAGATGGGATTTTCGCAAAACATTCTCCAGTTCGCCTCGCATGAATTTGCGAAACTCCATTTTACTTCGGCACAAACTTTGGAGGGCGACCCGGTGGCCAAATCCCGCCTTCTCTCGCTCGGCCGGCTGGCCTTTGGCTACTATGCAGTCGCCGCCTTGATTGTCCTGCTGGCCATCGGCATCGGCGGCCATGTTTTTTTTAGCATTTCGGGAAATCACGGTGTGCATTGGCAGGGAGCTTGGTGGATGATTGCGGTGGTCGCCGCCTTATCTCTGGCCATCAATCCAGCTTGGGCTTTGCTGGATGGCTGCAATCAGATGGCCGTGAACGCGCGGTTCCGTTTCTGGTCGTCTCTGGCCGGTTTTGGGGTGAACGCCGCCGCCCTCATCGCGGGGGCCGGCATTTATGCCTCTGCCATCGGCGCAGTCTGTAGCTTGCTGTTTTCCCTCGGCTACCTTGGTCTGCGCTGGAAATCGTTTCTCCTCCAGTTTCTGGAGCGCCCCCGGCATGGCCGGGTTTCTTGGTCGCAGGAGATATGGCCGTTTCAATGGCGCATTGCCGTAAGCTGGATGTCCGGCTATTTCGTTTTTGACATCATCAATCCCGTGGCCTTTTATTTTTGCGGTCCGGTGGACGCGGGGCGTTTGGGCATGAGTTTTCAGCTCATCCGCATGGTTTCCGGTGTGGCCATGACCTGGGTGACCACCAAGGCGCCTCGGTTCGGCATGTTGATCGCCGGCCGGGCCTGGTCGGAACTGGATTCCCTCTGGCGGCGCAGCACGCTGCAGGCTTTTATCATCTGTCTGCTGGGAATGATTTCATTTCTGGCGGCCGTTCAGTATGTCGGCCAGATTTCGTTCCTGACCGCGATTCCATTTATCGGCCATAACCTGCCCAAAGTTCCGGCACGGCTGGCGCCCTTCGCAGTCAATGCGTGGCTGGGCGGGGCCGCGCTGGTTCAGCTGTGGATCAGCTCCATGGCGATGGAATTGCGGGCGCACAAGCGCGAGCCCTACATGTGGCTGTCCGTGGCCAATGCCGTTTTGAGCGTGGCCTTTATTCTGCCGCTCGTGCGATCGGCGGGCATCACGGGCGAGGCCATGGGCTATGCCCTGGCCATCTGGGTCGTCCTGATTCCCGCCTATAAGATTTATTGCGTCAAGCGCCTGGAATATCGCCGCGCGGCGGACAGCCTCCATCCGCCGGCTGCACCGGTGCTCAAAACCGACCCGGCGGCCGGCAACTTTTCCTAGCTTCCAGCCGTGGAAGAATATATTGATAAAAGCGCCCAGTCCGTCAGCCGAATGAAATCCGATTCCGCCATCCTGACCATTGCCATCCCGACCTACAATCGCGCCGCCAAGCTGCAGGCGCAATTGGAGCGGCTGATGCCGCAGTTGACCCCGGAAGTCCGGCTCTGCGTTTATGACAACGCCAGCCCGGATCATACGCGGGAGGTAGTGGCCCAATTCCCCGGCGTCGCCTATTTCCGGGCGGCCACCAATTGCGGCGCGAGCCGGAATTTTTTCTGTTGCTTTGAAGGCTGCGCCACGGAATGGCTCTGGCTATTGGGCGATGATGATTTGGTCACCCCCACCGTGGTGCCGGATTTGCTGGCCGTCCTCCGTCACGAAACCGCAGATTTTGTGCATATGAACTTTTGTGAGCAGCCTTATGCGCGCGATGAGGTCGTCACGGATTTGCCGGCGCTGTTCCAGCACTCCAATTTTAGCGCGCTGCTGTGGAACACGAGCGGCATGTATCGGATACGTTCCTTCCGCCCGCTGTTCCGACTTTACAACGAAAGCATGTCCACCTGGGCCGCCCACATGGTCATGGTGCTGGGTTTGCTGGAATCCCAAAAAGGCAAGGTGCATTTGTCTCCCCTCAAGCTGACGGTGCCCGCGCCAACGCGCATTCATTGGTCCACCGTGGAAGGTTTGCTGCGCTTCAGCCGCGTCCCGGACTGTTTGCAGCGGCCCGCCAGTCAGCGGCTCGTCGCGGCCAGCATCTACCCCGGCCTTTTTAACAAATTGATGTTGTGGGGCCTGCGGGAAACCAGCACCGCCGACCAAATCCGCCGCTGGCAGCGGATGGGTTCCCAGGCCCGCTTCCATCTCCAGGCCCATCGCGCCAGCGGGGTTGTGAGCCATGTGTTCCGAAACTGGCATCGGGCGGGCCAGCGCCGGGCGACTTGGCAACTGGCGCAGCAGGCAATTCAGATCAGGCTTTTGAGCTGGTGTCCGGTTGCGCTGTTTCATGTTCTGGCCCGATGCCTGCCTTTGGAGAAAAGTGTGCGGGAGAATCACTACAACCAGCGCAAACAATATGCGACTTATGGTTGAGACGTTTGACCGCCCGCCAAATTTTGCCGAAAATTATTGACCCAAATTTCTCATGGACCAAACCCTTCCTAAAAGTGACCCCGCCGCGTCGCTTTCCCAAATGCTCGATAGCGATGACTATACCCGGCAACGGTTGCAGCCGTCGCCTGCGCATCCGCACTACCTGCATCAGGTGGATTTGCTGAAGGCGCTGCGCCCCTTTGCCACCGCCCAGCCGGTGCGCCTGCTCGACTACGGCTGCGGCGGGTCGCCGTATCGCTCGCTGTTTCCCAACAGTGATTATGTCCGCGCTGATTTTACGCCGTGTGCGGGGCTGGATTTTTTGCTGCCCGCTGACTCGTCGCTGCCCGCGAGCGTGCCGGCGTTTGACTTGATTCTTTCCACCCAGGTATTGGAACACGTCTCCCAGCCAGCGCACTATGTCGCGGAATGTTTTCGCGTTTTGAAACCGGGCGGGCGGCTGGTGCTCACCACGCACGGGCTGTTTGAAGACCACGGCTGCCCCTACGATTTCAACCGCTGGACGGCCGACGGACTGCAACTGCTGTTGCAGGCGGCTGGATTCAAGGTGCTGCAAACGCAGAAGCTCACCTGCGGTCCGCGCGCCGTCAGCTTTTTTGTGAACGTCAATATCGGTGGTCTGCGGGCGCCCAAAACCTCGCTCTTCGGATTCGGCTTGTGGCTGTTTCGCGGTCTCTGGCGGTTGTCGCCAACCTGGCTCAACCGTTCCGCCAACCGGTATTTTGCCGCGCACGGAGTGGTGAATGCCGAGGTGCCTAACAACCACACCTACATCGCCCTGTTGATTCACGCCGAGCGGCCGCTGGCCTAGGAAATTTATGGCCGCCTTTGAAAAAATCATCGCCGGAAAAAAAGTCGGGGTTTATTGCCTCGCCAACGATGAGTTCATCGAGTGGTTTCAGATGTTCGCCCGCAGCCTGCGGCATTTCAATCCCACGCTGCCGTTGACCGTGATTCCCTACGACACCCGGGTCGAGCGGCTGAAGCAACTCACTTCGCAATTCAATTTTGACCTCGTCCCCGAGGCCGTCGCCGCTCGCTTTGATGCGCTCGAAGCCAGGGTCATGGGGCAAGGCCGCTACGCCGGGATGTTCCGCAAATGGGCTAGCTTTTTCGGTTCCTATGATGAATTCATTTTTCTGGATGCCGACATCGCCGTGACCATGCCGCTGGATAATCTTTTTGCCGCCTTCGCCCAGGCATCGTGCGATTTGATTTATTTTGATGCGGACATAACCAACGTCTATGAGCCGGAGCATATTGCCGGGATGCAGCTAAAATATCATTCGCCCGGCTTCAACGCGGGCGTGTTCATGTCGCGCAAAGGCGTGTTCACCGAGGAACAGCTTTGGCGCACGGCGGACGCGGCGGCGGCGGATCGTCCCAAGCTCAAACGGAATCATGTGGACCAGCCGTTTTTGAACTATGTCTTTGACACGCTGCCCCGGCGCACCGCCCAGCACATCACCTTGTTGCCGGCGCTCGCCCGGATGCCCTGGGCGCGGGTGCGGTTTCGCTACGATGCCCACAGTGACCGGATGCTGGATGCCGAAGACCGGCAGATGCCGTTCATCCATTGGGCGGGTTGCCATTATCTCACACTGGTGCGCCCGGAAATTTTTTTGCAGTATCGCACGCTGGGCCTGACTTTTTCCGAACGGATGCGCTGTCGTCAGGATTTTTACTACCGCCGCTTCCGGAGAAAACTGAAAAATATCCTGCTGAAATTCCCGCCCGCGGCCAGGCTCATGCACCAGCGTGAGAAGTTGAAATAACCCAGAGCCGTGCCGGCCTTTGGTGGTCATCCGCGAGGATCATCGCCGCGCGGCATCCCTACCACCGGCTTCCGTCAAAGGCATAATCCCGGCTTTTTCGTCTTTCGCTTTCCGCTTTTCAGAACTATCTTCCACCTTTGAAAATATAATTTCGCTTTGAAGCCATGACCAATCCCACCTCCGCCATCCGGATGCTGATCACCTATGTGATTTGCATTCCCATCGCCCTGATTGTGGGGTATCTGATCACCGACCCGATGGATTACAGCACGCTGGGTTTTCTGGCCGCGATTTTCACGCTCCTGCTCTCCCCGTTTTTTATCAAGTGGAATTATACCATCCTGATCTTCAGCCTGGCCTGTCCGGCCACCTGTTTTTTCCTGTTCAGCAAGCCGCCGCTGGGGCAGGTGGTGGTGGTGCTGTCGCTGTTCGTCGCCGTCACCGGGGGGATTATCTCCACCCAGAAGCGGTTTCTGCGCGTGCCGGTGATGATCTGGCCGATGTTGTTCATCGCGGGGGTGGTCTATATGACGGCGCGGCTGAACGGCGGCATTAGTTTCCATTCCGCTGGTGATGCGGGCGGCGGCGGGAAGAAATACATTCAAGTTTTAATCGGCATCGCCACCTATTTTGCCGTCACCAGCCAGGTGGTTCCGCCTGAAAAGCGGAGCTTTTATTTGAAGCTGTTTTATCTGACCCCGATGGTGGGGGTGATTGGGGATCTGGCTTACTTTCTCCCCGGTCCGTTGCGGGTCGTCAATCTGATGTTCCCCAGCCACCTGAATCTGGAGGAAGGCGTGGTCATTGGCACCAGCCGGCTGGGTGCCTTGGCCGGCATGGGGTCAAGCCTCATCGGCTTCCTGCTGGTCCGGTATGGCTTGCGCGGCATTCTCTCCGTGCAGCATTTGTGGCGGCCCCTGTTGTTTGTCTGCGCCATGGTGGCGATCCTGCTGGGCGGATACCGCAACATGTTTGCCGGGATGGCTGTGACGCTGGTGCTGATCTTTTTCTTGAGCGGCCTGCACCGCTCGCGGCTGGTGCCGGCCTTGATGTTGATCGGCGTGCTGCTGGTGACGGTGCTGGCCACATGTTCAAACAAACTTCCCTATACGATTCAGCGCTCCATGTGCTTCCTGCCCCTGAAGTGGGACAGCGCGGTGGTGCTGGAAGCTCAGGGGAGTTCCGAATGGCGTTTCCAAATCTGGCGGGCCACCTGGCCCACGGTGCCGCAATATCTGCTGCTAGGCCGCGGCTTCAACATTCCCCAGGATGATTTTGAATCAATGGGCGGCGGCACCTTTGCTAATGCGAAGGTGGTTGACCCCGGCCAAAATCCGCTGGCCATGTCCAACGATTTTCACAGCGGGCCGCTGTCCACGCTGGTGCCGTTTGGCATCTGGGGCGGCATCGGCATCGTGTGGCTCATGGGGGCGGGGCTGTTTGTGACCTACCGTAATTTCCGCTACGGCGAGCCGGATCTGTATCATTTCAATGTTTATATGTTTGCTGGTTTCATCTACGGCATCTTTGGTTTCTTTTTCGTCTTTGGCGGCTTCAACGCTGCCGTGGGCGATTTCGGCTGTATGGCGGGCTGGAGCATCGCCATGAATGGCCGGGTTGGCCGGCCGGAGCCCAAGCTGGCGGTCAATCCGCGCATCAAGCCGCTGCCGGTGGCCCCAATGCCAATTGCCAATCGCCCAATTCCAATTTAAACCGCGCCAAAGCAAGACGGAGAGGGAAAAGTGAGCCACGGATGAGCACAAATAAGCGGAAAGTGGAAACTGGGTTGGCACCAAATTGGCGCAGAAGGCGTAAAACAAACAAACGCGGAAGACGGAAACCTGAAAACTTAAACCGAACCGGCATGAATTTCCGCCCTGATTATCTTTCAGTTTTGTCCGGTCATGATTTCCATTTTGGTGACTTTTGCACCGTTTTGCGGCCAGGTGTTGGCGGGCTTCTTGAGTTTCGCATTCGTCTTTCAAATTCCAGTCCATCCGTGTTCATCTGTGTCCATCCGTGGTTGAAAATGGGTTTCGCGTGGCTGGTGTTTAAAAATCGGCAATCGGCAATCGGCAATCGGCAATTCGCGGAGGTATCCGCGTGAAGCCTCGCCTGCTAGTGCTCGAACTCTGGGGCCTCGGCGATCTCGCTATCGCCACGCCCTTCCTTCGTGCCGCTGCGGAAAAATTCGACGTCACCCTGCTGGCCAAACCGTATGCCGTGGAATTGCAGACCCGCCTGTGGCCGGCGGTGGAGGTGATTCCATTTACCGCGCCGTGGACGGCGTTCCGCGCCAAGTATGAACTCTGGCGCTGGCCGTGGGGGGAACTCTTCCAGTTGCGCCGCCGGCTCGTGAGCCGAAATTTTGACTATGGCGTCTCCGCCCGCTGGGATCCGCGCGATCATTTGGCCTTGAAACTGGCCGGCGCGCGCGCCCGGCTCGGGTATTCGCGGCTGAAAAGCCGGCGTTATCTCACGCAGGAACTCACGCGGCCCGACCCGCTGGCGCACCGGTATGAATCCTGGCGCGTGGCGGGTGCGGCGCTGGGTCTCACGTTGCCGCCGCGCGGGAAATTCTTCGCCGCGCCGGGCCCGCTGCCGCCGGTGGTGTTCATCCACACCGGCGCGCGGCTGCCGCTGCGCGTGTGGCCGCTGGAAAATTTTTTGGAACTGGTCAAACGCCTGCGCGAAAAAAACGTCGCTGTGAAAATCGCCTGCGACGCGGATCAGCTCGGCTGGTGGCGCGACCAGGGCGAGCCGGCGGTCTGCCCGCGCAGCGTCACCGAATTGCTGGATCAGCTGGATCAGGCCGGCGTGTTTATCGGCAACGACTCCGGCCCCGGCCATCTCGCGGCGGCCTGCGGCCTGCCCACGTTCACGCTGTTCGGCCCGCAACTGCACGAGTGGTTCGCGCCGCTGCATCCGGCGGCGGAGGTGGTCGAAGGCAAGGCCTGTCCCTACAAACCGTGCTCGGACTATTGCCGTTTCGCCGAGCCGTTCTGTCTGCGCGGCGTTTCCGTCGCCGACGTCTGGCCGCGCGTGGCGGACTTTGTCCGGCGAAACTTGAGACTTGAGACTTGAAAAACGGAAATGGTAAACCCGGTTTTCGATATTCGCCTTCCAATTTTTCTTTAGCGCCTGCTGGATTTTTTTCGTGGCCCGTTTTTTTATTCAAGTTTCCGGTTTCCGGTTTCCGGTTTCAGGTTTTGTGCGGCCATTCCTTTGCTGACAAATTTCCAGAAGTCGGGCAATGTGACCCCTGTTCGATGAACGTGAGCATTCCATTCAACTAATGCACCGGCTGAACCCGCCATTGCGGTTGCGACCGGCTTTTTCCCGTCCATGAAAATTCTTTTAAACTGTCATCTGCCCTTTGCGCTGGCGCACGGCGGCTGGGCCATCCAGATTGAGCAGACCAAGGCGGGGCTGGAGGCCAACGGCGTGGAGGTGGAATATCTGCGGTGGTGGGACGGGCAGCAGCGCGGAGATGTGATTCATTTTTTTGGCCGTGCGCCCGCCGCCCACATCCAGTTTGCGCACCAAAAAGGCATCAAGTTCGTCATGGCCGAATTGCTGAACGCCCCGGGCGCGCGTTCCCGCCGGCAATTGCGCGTGCAAAAAATCATCAGCCGCACGATGGCGCGCCTGGCGCCGCGCAGTTTCACGGCGGCCTTCAACTGGGATTCCTACCGGCTGGCCGATGCCGTGCTGGCCAACACGCCGTGGGAAGCGCATCTGATGAATTATCTTTTTGATGCCCCGAAGGAACGCATCCATGTCCTGGCGAATGGCGTCGAGGAAACATTCCTGAATTCAGCCAAATGTGCGCGGGGAAAATGGCTCGTCTGCACCACCACCATCACTGAGCGCAAACGGGTGCTGGAACTGGCGGCGGCGGCGGTTCAGGCACAAATCCCGGTCTGGATCATCGGCAAGGCTTACGCCGACACCGATCCTTACGCGCAGAAATTTTTCGCCCTCGCCCGGCAGCATCCGCAATTTGTCCGGTATGAAGGCCCCATTTATGACCGCGCCCGGATTGCTCAAATTTACCGCGAAGCGCGCGGCTTCGTCCTTTTGAGCGCGATGGAAACGCGCAGCCTGTCGGCGGAGGAGGCCGCCGCGTGTGAATGTCCGCTGCTCCTGAGCGACCTGCCGTGGGCGCGCAGCTCATTTGATCAGGCGGCGACCTAGTGCCCGGTCGCGACATCCGTCGCTGTGACGGCGACGGCGTTGCGCGAATTTTTTGCCGCCGCGCCCGGGTTGAGCGCGCCGCCCAAGCCGCCGACATGGACGGACATCGGCAGCCAGCTCAAAAAAATTTACGAAGGGGTGTTGAGCATTTCGCGGTAAATCTCCAGATGCTTTTGCGGGATGGCTTGTGGTTGTGTGGCACTAAAACAACCGCGTCTATTTTTTCTGGAATTTTTTCTGAATCAGGACGGTCAGCCAATGGCCAAAGTCAATGGCTGGCACTTCAACAAAACGGTGCGTCAAGGCTGCCAGTGTTATCGTGATAAAAATGTTCGCCCCAAGAGACACTGGCAGCAAGATAACAGCCTGTGTGAGACCCATTGAATTCAATGCGTAAACTATGAGGGGTTGCACGCATATCAAAACAAGTATGTGGAGCAGATAGATTGAATAAGAAATCCGTCCCAGAAAAAGAAAGCTGCGATGCTGTAGAATATTTTGCATGCCGGCGCTGGATAAAATGACTATCAGGATTATCACGCATCCGACGCTGCTTAGGCACCAGCAATAACCGCTGGTTGATTCCGGCAACCGGAGCAGTTCGATGGCGATATGGCGGGATTGGTAAAGAAATATCCCCAAGAAGAACGCAATCCAGATAACATATCGTGGAAACGTCGAGACCTTGGCGGCGATTTGATCGCAATACCGAGCGAGGGCGACTCCCAGCACAAATGAAACATAGTAACCGTGAGAAGCCACAAACATGGATAAAACCGCGATGAAAAACAATGACGCCGCGCGTTTGCCCCGAGCGCAAAAAACAAACAGCGGAATCAGCAATGACGCCTTCAGTTCAACACCCAAGCTCCAGTCCTGCGGCACGAGGTAAGGGAAATTGTCCAGCACCGGCAGGTTTATCAGCGCCATTTGCCGCAGAACTATCGCGAGGTTGAGTGGCAGATGCCATGTGTGACGCAGCTCAACTCGGTCATAAGGCGGTATCGTTTCATAGTCCAGAAAGAAATATCTAATAACCACCGCGCTGAAACAAAAGACGAAGAACCACGGAATCCAGATTCGGGTGAGCCGGCGCAGATAAAAAGTCGGCAGGAAGATTCGACGGGGTGGGGTGTTTTGCGGAAGCAGATACGGACGGGACAAAACAAATCCGCTCAAAACAAAAAACATGGCGACCGCCGCCTTGCCATCGAAGAAAATATTTACAATGGGGATACGGGTAAAATCCATCAAGCCTTTGGGCCATTGAAACATCATGCTGTGGAACAGCAAGACGAACATTGCCGCCACGCCGCGAATGCTATCCAGAAATTCGATGCGCTTGGGCTGGTGATACATATTATTTCTTGGAGATTATTTCCTGGTAAATCTCCAAGTGTTTTTGCGCGATGACCTGCGGATGAAACCGTCGCTGCGCCTGTGCCTTGGCCACCGCTGCGATGCGGGTGGCGAAGGCGCGGTCGTCCAGAAACCGCGCCACGGCTTCGCGAAAAGTTTCCGGCCGCCGCGGGTCGCAGAGCAGGCCGTTCACCTCGTGCTGAATCAGGTCCGGCACGCCGCCGACGTTGGAGGCGAACACCGGCACGCCGGCGGCCATCGCCTCCAGCACCACCATCGGGCAGTTATCCTCCTGGGTTGGCAAGGCCACCACCGCGGCCGTGCGGAAATATTCCTTCACCCGCTCGCGTCCGGAAAACGGGACGTGTTCGCACCAGTCCCGCTCCCGGAGCAGTTGCTGGAATTCCGCGCCGTAGGCGTTGTTTTCCACCTGGCCGAGAAACACGAGCCGGAATTTTTTTTGCCGGGCGAGCGGGTCCAGCGCGCGGATGAAATTATTCTGATTTTTTCGGAAGCACACCGCGCCCACGCACAGGATGACCGGCGGCGCGGACAAATCCGGCGCGGCCTGCACGTCAAAAAAACTGGCGTCCACCGCGTTGGGCAGCACCCAGGTTTTTTGCGTCCGGTCTTGCACGGCCGCGCGGGTGTAGTTGGTGATGCACACCACGCCGTTCGTGCGCGGCAGGACAAAGCCTTCCAAGCGCGCCGCCATCCAGTTATACGAA
>CAIXPZ010000145.1 GCA_903921455.1 uncultured Verrucomicrobia subdivision 3 bacterium
CTCGCGGCGCAGCGACGTGAAGAATTGGCCGGCGGCAATGTCCCAATCTCCATTTAGCCACGCCCGTTTTTGCCACCCCGTCAAGTTTTCCAGCACCTTGCGATATTCCGGGTTGTTGAATGAGTTGTCCGCCACGCGGGCAGGGATGAATCGCGTTTCGGTTTCGCGCTTCTCCAGATACGGCAGGACGAACCGCGTCCGATACCAAGCATGGCCAACGCCGCCTGGGTTGGTGGTCGAGTAGATTCTTGGCCGCCAGTTCGGTTTGGATGACCGGCAGCACGTCGTGATGTCCTGATATTTTCTGGCAGTGAGGGTGGTGGCCTCTTCAATAGCCACGCAGTCAAATTCAATCCCAAGATAATTATCAATCTCCGATTCGGTTTTGTAGTGGCCGGTGACGATTCGCGATCCATTGGCGAATGTGAGAATACCCCGGAAGGCCGAAAACTCATGCGGCAGCCGATTGAACAACCGCCGACGAAAATCCTCAAAATTCTCAATGTTGGACTTGGCCTGTTTCCGCAGCAGCAAACATTTCAAACCGGGGACGCGCTGGCAATCGTCGGCCCCGAGTTGTGCCAGCAGCCAATGCGATTTCCCACCGCCACGAGCGCCGCCGTAGCCGATGGCAATCGGCCCGTCCGGTAAATCGCATCGCCGCGCCGCCGCGCTGGCGACGAGTTGCCGCTCTTGCAGCCAGAGCTTGGCGGCGACGAAATTGCGGGTTTGGTCCTCGGGACAACCCGCCGCAATCGCTGCGTTCAGAAAAATTTGCCGTTCGTTCATGGCTTAACCTCCACCGCCGGCACGACCTCGGCGTCCAAAACAGTCCCCCCGTTTTTTGCCGGCTCAATTTGATTCGCCGGTGGCGCTTCCACGACCCCGTAGGCTTTGCGGATGGCAATTTCCCAATCCACATCAATCGTGGCGTGGATGTTCGTATTGACCTCCTTGATCTCGCTCGGCATTCCGGCGGCGAACTGCTTCAACTTGAACGCCAATTCCAACATCCGCGCCATGCCCTCCCAGCCGGGCGTCCGGCCTTTGGCCAGCCATTGCGCCCGCGCCTCCCGCACCATCGCAATGGTCTCTTCCGCCTCCCGCCATGCCGTCCGGCGGATGGCTTCATGCGTCTGCTGCCATTCCACCGCTTTTTCCACCGCCACGCGCTCGATGGCCTTGCGCTCGACTTCCGACAAATGCGCCGCATGAGCCTTCACCCGCGCCTGCCAGTCATATTTGACCGACCACCGCTTCAAAAGCCGTGAACTTTTGGTGAACTTTTGGGCCACCGCCTCCAGTGACCGCTCGGCTCCCATGTCCAGGTATGCCTTGAACGCGGCAAATGCCTTCGCGCCCTCTCTTGGCTGTTGTTCAAAAAATTGATTCATAGGGAAAATTTGTCCGCAGCCACCGCAGTAACCCCCTATACTCCCTGAAAAATACCCCCCCTTTTTCAGAATCTTGGGAGCCTTGCTGCGGTGGCTGCGTTGCTGCGGAATGTTGGCGGTTCATGGCTTGGTTACGGTGTAGGTTTTGGATTTGAAACTGCCCCCATCGGACACATTTTCGCGGCTGATGTATTTTTCTTCGCGGGTGATGACAAAACCATCCGATTCCAATGTGTCGCTGTCCCGAAACAACTTTGCCATCACCGTGCCAACGATCTTCTTCGCCTTGTCCTGATCCGCGCCGGGGCGGAGGCCGGGAATCTCGATGTCATGCTCGTCGCAGAGGGAGTTTATTTCCGTCGCCGTCAGCGCGCGGTTGAGGTCGCCGTTTTCGTTGACGGCCAGCACGACATTGCGCAACCAGACCAGCGCGGGGTTGCTCACCCGCTCCTGGGCCTGTTGGTGTCCATCCATGACCGGCGCGGTGCCGAAAATGTTCCGGCAAATCCAGTCCACGAGCTGCACCCACTCCCGAAAATCATGCCGGGTTTCATCCGTGACCGGCTTGCCCTTCGTATGCCATTCGCGAATCACCGCCGCCAGACATCCGAGGTAATAAGCCTGCCATTTCCGCACGCGGGACAGCAAATCACCTTCGGGATATTTGGCGAACGCAAAGCCCGCCGGTTTTTTCCGAATCCGAATGATGTTGCTGCGGTTCGCCAGATCCCGCGTCGTGTTCACGCCGTTGGACGTGAGAAACACAAAATAATGCTCCGGCGGCACCGTGACCTCACCGCGATGCGGTATCCGGCACGGAAACGAACCTTCCGCCGTCTGAAAAGCTTCCAAGTGGGCGCTGTCGAACCGCCCCCGGAAATTGTCGAATTGAATAAACGGCCGGCCCGCCACCAGTGCCTGATTCAAACTCTCATCCACGGAACCCACGCCGCCCTGCCGGCTGGTCACCAGCGAGACCTTTTCGTTGTAGAGTGCGGCGATGATTTTCTGCCGGTAGGTCTTGCCGGATTGCGACTGGTCGGCCTCGGCCACGTCCGCCGGTGCCCGCCCCTTCAAAAAATCCCCGGCCTTGAGCGCCGGCGTAATCAGGCTGGCGACGGCCCGCGCCTTGTCGCCCTCCGTCTGAAAATCAAATTCGGCCAGCAGCGCCAACAATGCCGGAACCGCTTCGCTTAATTCCACGACCGGCGGCATTTCGCCGCCGGTGATCAGCAGCCGCGTGACTTCGTCATAACCGCGCCCAGTCACCGCCGGCTGGCCGTTGACTTCGCGAATCACCGGACAGTTGATTAGCCCTTGCACGCGCGGCAGCAGCGTCAGCGCCTCTTCACTGTGCAACAGCGCATCCGCCATTTCTTGCGGACAGTTCACCGGCTTGAGCACGGGTTCGCCCCCCTCGCCCTGTCGCCATGCAACCAGTCGCGCAAACTTCTCGAATAAAGAGCGCGCGGTTGATGGCCGGAGGATTTCCAGAGCGAGCAAGCCATCATCGCGTTTAATCATCGTGACCACCACGCCGCCTCGGACGAACATCCGTTTCGTGGGCGCAATGAGGCTGAAAAGTTTCTCGGCACCTTCGGTGATGCTGACATCGCCGCCGGGGAGAACGAGGATCGGCAGGCCGTTGGCCTCGTTCATTTCGCCCCACTCCTGTATGTCCGCAGTTTGCGTGTCACCCATATCTGGTTCCTTTCACCTCCAATTTTTGCGAATAAAGGTTTGGTTGCGCTGGTTGCAAGCAAATCGGCACTCCGTTCGGTAGCGGATTCAAATACAGCAACCGCTGGCAGCGTTCGCCGCGCATCGCTTGCGGCAGACGGGACAAACGCACGGCGGTCAAGGCGCCGCGATCCGCGCCGAGGGTAATCAGCAGCGGCTTGATTGGCCCCATGAGCCGGTCCCAATCCGCCTTGCTCGACGCATCCAGCCGCACCAAAGCATGAATTGACCGCCCGCCGGACTCGCAGATTGAGGCGATGCGAAACGGCATTTGCACCAGACAACGCAACCACTCATCGGCGTCCGCCTCATCGCTTTCCAAAACCGCGTAGCGCCATGCGGTAATCGCTTCTTCCGAACGCCGGGACAATTTCCCGTCGCAGCGCGGATTTTCAAGAAATTCACCCGTCACCGGTTGCGGTAGCAACCAAACCCCGTCATTGCCTGTCGGAAAATGCCGCTGCTGAATGGCCTCGCTCCGGTCAGCCTCCCATAAAAATTGTCCCTGGGATTTCATGTCCGTGAAAATCAAAACTTTTTCCCCCGACCCATGAGGATAAAGATGCCGCAAGACACTGGCCGAATCCTGCCGGTCCACCGGCACTGGCGAGCGGGCGGCGAGGAAGTTCACGACATCCTTGATGTCGGCAACCTTGTTGGCAATCCGCGCCAGCACCGTCCTTTGAAATTTCGGCTTCGGTGGCGGCGGCGGCATTGGCTTTGACGGAACCGGACTGCCGTTGTTCGCCTCGTCGCCGAGCAAATGCCCACGCGGCAGGAGGTGAACCGTGTTCGCTGCCGACTTGATCTTGTGAATCAAGTCGCCTTCGCTCCACGGCGGCAAACACCGCTGATTGAACTCACGCAGCAACGCCAGTGCATCCGCCTCGGTGAGGGCAAATCCATGCACCAGCACCGCCGCGACATGAAACGTCGCGTTGTGTCCGCCTTGGCCGCTGACGGCCGGCAGGCACTTGGCGATATAGCGCCGAGCGCGTTCGTGTGGCGTGAGTTTCATCAAACCCCCGTGCGCGATGCCATGAGTTGCCGACCGCCGACCATGTTCTTGGCCGCCAGCGCCGCGCGAACCATGTCCACGTCGAAAAACACCAGATGTCCGATGCGTATAAACGGAATCGCTCTCGCCTTGGTTTGTTCCCGCAGCCAGCGGATGCTGGGCCGCGCATCTTCGTCAAACAACTGGTCGAGCAGTTGCTCGGCACCCACCAGTTTTCCTTTAACAGATATGTCGTTCATCAGTAATGCGGCGGAGTCAATTCATCGCAGCTTTCCGACACACTATGCGTCGGATAAACCGCCATTGCTCTCGCCTGCATGAACCATATCAGCCCCGTTTTTTATGCTTGGCGCAGGGGATGGCAACAAAAAACACGATCCGGGCAACAAATCACAATCCGCCGAGAACAAAACACAAACGCCGCCCAGCAAAGCGCAGGGCGGCGGAAACAAGTGACAGGATTTGCTCGTCAAATATGGCTCAAAGCTTTTTTTTCAACTTTTTTTGGGAGGCGGATATTTTGCCGGCAGAGCGGCGGGCTTCCCGAATCTGCTGCTTATTCCAAGCCAGGAAATTCCAAAGGAGACTGTGGGCTGTATCCAAGTCGCCTGCATTCCATTTTTCGTAAAAGTCGTGAAATTCAAGTTCGGTTGGATTTCTATCGAATTGCAATCGGAATTGGTGGCGGATGAATGCCTTGCCGACCTTCGCCACATCATAGGTGCGATTTCTTTTGGATGGCGGTAATCCTTTCTTGAAAAAAATATCGCGAGAAACGACCGGACGGCCCTTTTCGTAATCTGTATTGGTAAATATTGTATTTTCTTCCGCTTTCATCACCCCCAGATAGCCGTCAAAAAAATCAGACTCAACCTTGAAGCCAGCTTCAATCCAAATCTCATAGGCGGCATCCACAAGTTTTTTTGGCTCATCCGTTATTTTTCGAGCCAAGTTTACGGCCAGCATCGCCAAGTCTTCATGTTTAGGTGGATTGACACCCATTTCGCCATAACTCTCCCAATAGCTGCAATGTTTCACCCTTCGCTTTTGTGCGGACTGCCAAAGTTCCATTGCATCATAAGTCAACATATCCGCCCGCTCGTTGGAACTCCGCGCCAGAGTTGCGGCAATCAGGGCGAGCTGTTCGGTGGTTGGCGGCTCAGCCGCGATTGGATCGGCTGACTTGGCTGGCTTGGTTTTCGACTTTGGCTTTTTCACAAATTGACGCGGCGGGTTTTTGATTTAATTCCAGCGGACTTCAGCCCGGCGTCTCGGCGGGCCTGTTTGACGCATTGCTGATACCAATTTTTGAAAAGTATTCCCAAGCTTCCGGCCTGAGCAAAGGTCGCAAGCGGCTTCCATTCACTGTATGAAGCGTTCACTTCATCTTGAGTTGGCTCCCGGCGCTTTCTATCGCGCAGCGAATCCCGAACAAAAGCTTTTCCCTTTTGCGCCAGTTTATCAGGGCGGTTTTTATATTGCGGCATCACCCGTTGCAGGAACTGGTCGCGGGTGATGGGATATTTATCCATTGGCTTAAAATAAGTTTCATCTGGCTCTTCTGGCTCTTCTGGCTCCCCCTCAAATTCTATGCGGCTGATTCGTCTGGCCAGGTCGTTTGCCAATTCACAGTAGCAGCAACTCCAAAGGTTGCTGGCCATCCGTGATGCTTCCGCTGCATTATGATTGCCGGTGTCAAAATCTTCGCGCCGAACAATCTGTGCGGCGATCTGGGCCAAATCAGACACGGTGGGATAAAACTGCAATTCCGCCATCAACTTATTGAGTTTCGCGAGCTGCGGATTTTCGTCAGAAGTGTTTTCCGGCGGCTTAACGACGGCCATCTTGACCGTCGCAACTTTAGACTTTGGCTTTTTCATTTTTCACGGGGCGACTTCACGTCGCGGCGGGATTTTTTTAAGGCAGCTTTTTTAGCGGCGGACTTCAACCCAGCGAGGCGACGGATTTCTTTGAGGTAATCTGCATACCAAATTTCAAATTTTCTAGCAGCGCCATTGGCCTGCTTTGCGTTTTCATAAGGCTTCAGATTCCAAGTGCCATAAGCGGCGGCAATTTCATCCGCTGTGGGTGCCCGTTGATGCCTTTCGAGTAGAACGTCCCGCACAAAGGCTTTTGCAATTCGGGCTAATTCGGCCGTGCGACTTTTATATTTCGGCAACATCACGCGTAAAAACTGATCCCGCGTCACCGGGTATTCGTCGGGGATTGGCAGGAAGTGCTCCCCCTGGTCATTGTAATAGTCGTTTTTTTCACTGATGGCTGCTTCCATCTGACAATCTTGAAGCCAGACTTCACCCTCTTCATGTGAAAAGAAAATTCTTTCCCGCGCCGACAGCCACAAGGCCATCGCGGTTTTGGTCAGGTTGTCCGGCGTGTCCGTTGTGTTCCGCGCCAGTGTGGCGGCGATTAAGGCGAGTTGCTCGGTGCTCGGCAGTCCGCCCATTTTTTTCCCAAGTTCCGTCACCACGGCGGGCTTTGCTTCCGCCGTGTTCCAGCCAAGAAAATCATCGGTTATGTCTTTGGCCTTTGGCTTTTTCATATTGAAACAATGCCCGGATGTTTCGCTATCATTTATCAATCTTGGGTGGTGGCGCAATCGCAAACCACTCCGCCGCCGCCGTCGGCCGCATCCGCTTCAAATAATTCGTGCGGATAATCTGCGGGCTGTTGCCCGCTTCATCCGCCACGCGCGGCACGTCGCCCGACTCCGCCACGCGGGCGGAAATGTAAGTGTGCCGGAGCGCATTGTGTTTCCATTCCAGCGCCTCGACTTTGTTTTCCTCGTCGGCCGTGTCCGTCGCGGTTTGCAAAAGGTGTTTCGTCGTGTTCACCAAGGAAACGACTTTCCCCTTTTTGTTTTCTACCCCCTGCAAAAATGCTTTCAAGTTCGGTTTCAGCGGCACGATCCGGCGCGTGTCGGTCTTGGCGTTCTCAGCCTTGACCTCGATAAAACCTTCCTCCAGGTCGATGTCCGACCAGTCCAGCCGCGCAATTTCCGCATGGCGCAGGCCGGCGAACCCGCCAATGACGATCATGGGCAGAATCCGCTCATCGGCGGCAGCAATCAGCCGGCGCATTTCGTCGGCGGTGTAGGTAGTGATCTGGCCCAACTTGCGCGCCGTGTAATTCTGGACGCCCTCCAGCCAGTCCGTGCCCTTAGTCAAATAACCGCGCAAGACCAGCCAGCGGTTGAAAAAGCCGATCACATCGCGATGATTGCGCCGGGTCCGCTCGGCCAAATCCAGCGCGGTCAAATAGTCTGCGATCATTTTCGGCGTCAGCGTTTGAACCTCCAGATTGCATTTTTCGGCGAAGCGATCCAACACGTTGGCCAACTGTTTTAGGCGCAAGGCCGATTTGCCATCCGTCTCCGCTTGCGTCTTCATCAGTTCGACGGCAGCCGCCACGGTGATCTTGGGCAATTCAACGGCGTGGCGGTCCAACCATTCGCGGCAGGCTTCAATCGGTGTCGCCTTGCCCGCCAGCATCATGCGCATTTCCGCATATTCGCGGGCGGCATGGTCGAGCGGGATGTTTAGCGGCGCCAGAAATTCCACCGCCCGCAAGTAGGTGTGCCGGTCGGCGGCATTCAACTTCAGCGCCGAAGCGTCACCCGTCAGGGTGGCATCGATGGCATCATCGGCCGCGCGCTTGGCAGCCTCAAAGGTGGAACGCCAAGCCTGCTTGCGCTTGCCTTGTTCACGGTATAAAACACGGAAGAAATTCTGCCCGTCCTTTTCTACACGGCCAATGGTGACAGAAACCCCCTGCTTGGTGACTTTGTGCGGGAATGTAGGCATCTTCATGCCAAACAGTGTAACAAACTGTGTAGAAGATGCAAGACCTATCGAAAAACCCTTGAAAAATGGTCGGGGCGGTGAGATTCGAACTCACGACCTCTTGTACCCGAAACAAGCGCGCTAGCCAGACTACGCTACGCCCCGACAACGAGCTTTTCATGTTCTCAGATTGAAGTGGAAAAGCAATCGGAAAAAATAAAATTGATTGCAAGATCAACCTCTAAACTAATCAGGCGGTTTTTGATTGATTTTTATAACCGCAGAGGTGTTCGATGCGTCTGTATCTTAACGATACGCCTTGAACTGGTGTTGTGATACAAAACTAATCCCATGGCAAAAAATAATTGGCTGCTAATTGTCGTCCTCGTTGTGATGGCGGGAATTTACGTCGTGTTTTTCACCGACTGGTTTCAGCCCCAGACTGTGAAAATTTTCCACACCAACCGCAACGTGCGGACCCGCTTTTCGCAGGGTGGGGGGCAGCCCAATTTGATGTTTGGCCTCAATCGTTCTTGTCGGCTAAATGAAATTAAGGTGGTTGCGCTTGCTGCCTATCAGGCCAATCCCAACACGTTGCCGATGTGGCACCTCGTCTCGGATTCCAATTCGGTGCCGGTAAAAACTTTTTCCTACGGACAGTTTATTCGCGGTCTCAAGCCGGCGGTTCTCGGCAGCCGCGCCCAGCCTCTGACGAATAATATTGTCTATCGGCTGATAGTTACTGCTGGAACAATAAAGGGCGAACACGATTTTGAACTGAAATAAGTATTGCCGTGTGGGGCGTGGCTTATTTGCTGGCACGCGCCGTGTGGGAATTCTTTTGGTTCGCTCGCGCTTAGCTCGATTAAGTGGATTGTGTGGTAACATTTTTTGGGGGGTGGACATGCGGTTAACCAAAATCCACAATTAACCCGTGTTGGGCTGATTAATTAATACCCCAAATAAAGTGAACCCCATCAAGGCTCTTTTATTCGCCTGTCTTTTAATTGTCTCATTGACTTTGCCGTTGCGCGCCACAAGTCAGGTGCGAGAAGTCATTGTCGTTATTAAGACGCATTTTGATATCACCTACACCAATCTGGTGACCAATATCCTGACTCCCTATGCGGAAAAGCAATCGGACGACATGTGGTCGCTCGATGCGGCCGGGCTTGGCGGTAATGATTTCAGCAGCACCAAGGTCGGCGTCCACGAGGCATTGCTCGCGGATCGGTCGAGCCGTCTGTGCGTGATTTCCGATGCACATCAATCAGTCCGCGCTTTTCGAGTTGGCGAGCGGACAGGTTTGCTTATTGCGGGATTCCACACCGGCGGTGGCGATGGGTTTTTTGCGACGCATTTCGCGGCGGAACGGCGGCCACTTCAGGTTGGCTCCCCGTTGAGCGACACGACGATGCTCCAACTTTCTGGGCGCGAAACAGGGCATATTTATGCCCTGCCCAAAGGCGATTAATTTAGTCAATATCCAGTAAAACCAACTATGTCACCTATCATGAAAAAACTCCTCACCAGTATTGGACGGCACGCCACGGCTTTCGCCTGTGTATTCCTTTTGGCCGGCTCAGTGTCGGCCGCCACCTTCACCATCGGCGACAAGGATTTTCTGCTCAATGGCAAACCGTTCCTTATTAAGGCCGGCGAGATGCATCCTGCCCGCATCCCTCATGAGTATTGGGCCGACCGGCTGAAGATGATGCGCGCAATGGGGCTGAACACGGTTTCGATTTACGTATTCTGGAACCAGCACGAGCCGCTCGAAGGTGAATTCAATTTCACCGGCGATGCGAACGTGGCCGAATTTGTGCGGCTCGCGCAGAAGGAAGGTTTGTGGGTCATCGTGCGGCCCGGTCCGTATTGCTGCGCCGAATGGGAATTTGGCGGTTATCCGTGGTGGCTGCTCAAGCAAGGTGATTTGAAAGTGCGCTGCCAGGACCCCCAGTTCCTGGCGCAGGCTGAGGCCTATTTCAAAAAACTTGGTGAGCAGCTGGCGCCGCTGCAAATCACGCGCGGCGGACCGATCATCCTGATTCAGGTGGAAAATGAATATGGCAGCTATGGCAGCGACCATGTTTATATGGGCAAAATCCGCGACCTTGAACGCGCCGCCGGTTTTGACGTCCCGCAGTTCACCTCCGATGGTGGTGGCCACATGATGGCCGGCGGTTCGTTACCGGATGTGCTCCCCGGACTTAACGGCGGTGGCGGCCCGAGTATCATGAAGGAAATCGGCAAGTATCGCCCGACTGGTCCGTGGTTCGTGCCGGAATTTTATCCAGGCTGGCTCGATCATTGGGGCGAGGCGCATGCGCAGACCGGCATTAATGGCCTTGTGCGCGAAACCGAATGGAAGCTGACCAACAATGTCTCGCTTTGCTACTACATGATTTGCGGGGGCACTTCGTTCGGGTTCATGAGTGGGGCGAACTACGGCGGTCATTTCCAGCCGCAGCCGACGAGTTACGATTATGATGCGCCGATGGATGAAATGGGCCGGCCCACGAAAAAATTCTTCGCGCTGCGGGAAGTCTTCGCCCGGCATCTTGCGCCTGGCGAAACCTTGCCGGAAGTTCCGGCTCCGGCGGCGGTGATTGAAATTCCCCCAATTAAATTCACCGAAGCCGCGAGCCTCTTTGACAATCTGGGCACGCCGGTGAAATCGGAAAAGCCCATGGATTTTGAGAGTCTTAATCAGGGCTACGGCTATGTCCTGTATCGCACTAAGGTTTCCGGGCCGGTGGACGCCACCCTTGCTATTAAAGACCTGCGCGACTATGCCGTGGTGATGGTGGACGGAAAGCGCGTGGCGGTTTTGGATCGCCGCCATAAGCAGGATTCCATGCCGCTCCAGATCACCGGCAATTCTGCCACGCTCGACATTCTGGTTGAGAACGGCGGGCGGATCAATTATGGCGGCGAAATCCCGCGCAATCACAAAGGCATCACTGAGTCCGTCACGCTGGGCGACCGCGAATTGACCGGCTGGGAAATGTTCAAGCTGCCGTTCGACTCGGTTTCCGCGCTGAAACTTTCCGGTAAGTCTGCCGCTATCGCGCCGTTTGTTGCGCGCGGCACGTTCCAGCTGGAACAGTTGGGCGATGCGTTCCTTGACCTGCGCGGCTGGGGCAAGGGAATTGTTTTTGTGAATGGCCACAACCTTGGCCGCTACTGGTATATCGGGCCGCAGCAGACGCTGTATTGCCCTGGCGTCTGGCTGAAGAAAGGCCAGAATGAAATCGTGGTGTTTGAGCAGATCAAGGACGGACTCGGCACCATCGCGGGCGTGAAGGAACCCGTGCTGAACCAGCTCGTCAAGGATGAGAATGCGCCCGCGCCGCGTCGCAAGGGCGAAAACAAATCCGCCAGCACTGCCGTCCGTGGTAAGATGACCGTGCCCAAGTTCCCCCCTGCGGCTCTCGTCAAGACCGGCGTCCTTGCCAACAACGACAGCGCCAAGACCGTGACCTTCCCGAAGCAGAAAGCTCGTTATTTGGGGCTGGAGGCACTGTCCTCTCACAATGACGACGAGTTTACCACGCTCGCGGAGATCGAGGCGGTGGATGTTGCCGGCAAAGTCGTGTCGCGCAAAGACTGGAGCGTGACCTACGTGGACAGCGAGGAAAATTTTTCCGAGGGCGACCAGGTGGAGAAGGTGCTGGATGGTGACGCCGACACGTTCTGGCACACGCTCTGGAGCGCGCCGCACACCAGCCACCCGCACACGCTGGTGATCGACATGGGCGCGGTTCAAGAGATTGCCGGCGTGCGGCTGTTGCCGCGTCAGGACTCGGCGAATGGCCGCATCAAGAATTATAAGCTGTATTTGAGCGTGGCGCCGTTTTGACGAGCCGGATGGATTGATATCTTTCGCGGCGCTTGGGCTGAGGCGAAAAATAAATTAATCGTGTCCTTCTTGCGTAGTGCTGTGGTTTGGCCGGAACGGCTAAACCACAGTTTCCCGTCGTGTTTGTTGCAGGCAAATAATCGTATCGAAGCCAGGATCGATACGGGCCGGCCAGATATGAAAGGACAGTTGTGTTTGGAATCTGGACTGAAACACTTCCCGGTGGGTAGCGGATACTGCCTTGCATCTTTGTCAGCTTGGGATAGTTTCGCTTCGTCGAAAGTAAGTGACGCCAGCCTTGTCTGGCGTCAAATCCCATGAGTTGCACTTGCTGCATTTTCACATTCATCCACGGTGCCCGCCGGCTGGCGAGCTGGTGGGTAATTCTCTTGACGGTTGGTCCGTTGCTGGCGGCGACGAATGAACTGGTTTCGCCGTCTGGCTTGGTGGTTCGTTCCTGGGACACGCAGGCGGGCTTGCCGCAGAACACGGTTAACGTGATCGTGCAGACCCGTGAAGGCTATTTGTGGCTGGGCACCCGGGACGGCTTGGCGCGGTTTGACGGTCGGCGGTTCACGGTTTTTGGCCTGAAGGAAGGTTTGCAGAGCGTCGAGGTGCAGGCGTTATTGGAGGATCAGGCGGGAACGCTTTGGATTGGCACGGGCGGCGGCGGCTTGAGCCGGCTGGTGGGTGGTCGCATTGAGCCGGCGCCGGCCTCACTTCATGTCACCGGGGATAATATTAGTTCGCTGGCGGAAGATGCCGCAGGCCGCCTCTGGATCGGCACGCGCACCGGCTTGAGTCTGTGGCGGGAAAATCAGATGGTCACCGAAACCAATCTGGCGGCTTTGGAGCATGCCTCAATTAGCGCGCTGTTGCGCGGCAAAGAGGGTTCCATGTGGATTGCCACGGCTCGACATGGCCTATATGAATTCAAGGACCACCAGTTGGTGGAAAGCCGGGGGCCGGTGGGAGATGAAAAAATCCGGGCGTATTGCTTGCTCGAAGATCGGGTCGGCAATCTCTGGGCCAGTGTCGGTAACGGCAAGGTGCTCTGCCGCCAGAAGGGTGTCTGGCGCACTTATAGCGAGGCTGATGGCTTGCCATTTGTCTATGTTACCAGTTTGGTGGAAGATGCTGAAGGGACAATTTGGGCGGGAACCTTGGACGATGGTTTATATCGTTTCAATGACGGACGTTTCACTGCGTTGCGGAATGCCGGTGGCCTTTCTGCTAATGACATTCGATCCCTCACTGTGGATTGCGAGGGGAATCTCTGGGCCGGCACTCGGACCGGCGGGTTGAATCGCATCGTTCGTCGCAAGCTGATTTATTGTGGCCCGGCCCAGGGATTGACCAATGATTTCATCCAGTCGGTGGCTGAGACCGCCGATGAGACGCTGTGGGTGGGAACCATTGGTGGCGGACTTCAGGTTGGCAAAAACAACCGTTTTACCCGGGTCAGCAGTGAAACCGTATCGTGGTGGGTGGCGTTTGTGAATTCAGTGGTGGTGGCTGGCGATGGTAGCTTGTGGTATGGCGGGCGGGGTGCCCTTGTCAATTTACGCAATGGCAAGGTGGATAAGCTTTTTGAACCCAACCAAGACCCATGGCTGAGCAGCGTTTCCGTAAACGCCTTGTGTAATGACTTGAACGGTGGCTTATGGATTGGCACCTCCGAGGGCCGCTTGGAGCATTATCAAAACGGCAAAATTACCCGGTTTGCCCAGCCCATCGCTCGTGGCGCCATTAATGCACTGCTGCAGCAAGTCGACGGGTATGTATGGGTGGGTTCCGAGGCCGGCGGATTGAAGCGGATCCGGGCGGACAGCAATGACGTGCTCTCGCTCACTAACGGCTTGGCCAGTCATTCCATCCGCACGTTATACCAGGATGTGGCAGGCACGTTATGGATTGGCACGGCGGGCGGTGGCTTGAGCCGCTGGGGTGGCGGACATATGACCACATTCACGGAGGCCCAGGGAGTGGCGGCGCACACCGTCTCGCAGATTGTGGAGGATGATTTCGGTTATTTATGGCTGGGCTCCAACCGCGGCATTTATCGTTTCCGCAAAAGTGATTTGAATGAACTGGCCGCGGGCCGGCTCGACACCGTGCGTCCGCAGGTGTTCGGCGTCAGTGACGGCATGCCGATTGAAGAATGTTCCAGTGGTTTTTGCCCGGCCGGTTTGAAGACCCGGGCCGGACTGGTTTGCATTTCCACCGTCAGGGGCCTGGTGTTTTTGGACCCGCGTCAGCAGGAAACCAACGCGCCCGCGCCGAGAGTTTTGCTGGAAGAACTTTTGCTGAACGGTCAATCCCACCGCGTGGAAACGTCCGCCGCGAACGCTTTGGATAAGCAGGATACCAACCACCATTCAATTGCCAGCGTTACGATTCCGCCCGGGGGACGGGATGTGGAAGTGCATTACACCGGCATCAGTTTCGCGGCTCCCGAAAAAATATCGTTCCGCTATCGCCTCGAAGGCTTGGATAAAGATTGGGTCGAAGCCGGCGCCCGCCGGACGGCTTATTATCATAACATTCCGCCGGGCAACTATGTTTTTCGCGTCAATGCGTGCAATGCGGATGGTGTGTGGGGCACAGATTCTCAGGCGTTGAATTTAAGCGTGGAACCGTTCCTGTGGGAGACCGCCACTTTCCGTCTGGTAGCTGTATTTGCTGGTCTTGCGATGCTTGGTGGCGTGGCGCGCTTGATGGAGCGCCGCCGCTACAAACGCCGGCTCGCCTTGCTGGAGACGCAGCATGCCATCCAGCGGGAACGCCTCCGCATCTCGCAGGACATTCACGACGACATTGGCAACGTGTTGACGCGGGTGTCGCAGTTGAGCGACATGGGTGAGGGCGATCCAATTGTGACGACGGCTACGCAGAAACAATTTGAGCGGATCGGCCAGCAGACGCGTTTGGCAGTCCAGTCGCTCGATGAAATCGTCTGGGCCACCAATCCGAAAAACGACAACTTGCCGCAATTTGCCGAGTATTTGTGCCGGTTTGCTGATGAATGTTTTGAGGCGTCGCCGATTCGCTGCTGGCTGGAGGTGCCGACCAATTTTCCGAATCTGCCGTTGCGGACGGAGATCCGGCATAATGTTTTTCTCGCGGTCAAGGAGGCACTCACCAATGTGCTGAAGCATTCCCATGCTACCGAAGTCTGGCTGACCTTGACGCTGGATAGCGACGGGGTGCGCATCCACATCAAGGATAATGGTCGCGGTTTTGCCCCGGAAAAAGTGGCAGCCGGCGGTAATGGTCTGGGCAACATGAAAGCCCGTCTGGCGGAGTGTGGCGGACAGGTGTTTTTTTTCAGCGGCGCCAAGCATGGCACGGAGATTAAATTTGTTTTTCCGCTGCCCAAGCCCCGATGATTTCCTTACCTTCTACCATCAATGTGGTATAGTAACCCGTCTCCCGATGTTGTATGAAACGGAAAGTGAATAGAACGATTCAGGTTGCGTTGGTGGATGACGACGCTGGCGTGCGCGCCAATCTTGCCAAAATGATTGACGGCGCGCAGGGTTTTCATTGCCACGGAATATACGCCGATGGCACGGCGGCGTTGAAAAGCATTCCGGGCAACCGACCCGACGTGGTGCTCATGGACATCAATATGCCGGACATGCTCGGCACCGAGTGTGTGAGTCGGTTGAAAAATTTGGCCCCCGATTTGCCTGTCCTCATGCTCACGGTTTATGATGACAGCGAACAGGTCTTCAAGTCATTGATGGCCGGAGCCACTGGCTATCTGCTGAAACGCACTTCCAAAGACAAGTTGCTCGAAGCCATTCGCGAAATTGACGACGGCGGTGCGCCCATGTCGCGCCAGATCGCGCGCCGGGTGGTTCAGTTTTTTCAAGGCATGAAAAAAACGCCGGAAACTTCCAACCGCGCGGTGGAAGTCGGCACCTTGACCGAACGCGAGCGCCAAGTGCTCGAGTTGTTGTCCAAGGGCCACGCCTACAAGGAAATTGCGGATCAGATGTCCATCAGCTTCGAGACCGTTCGCACCTACGTCCGTTCCATCTACGAAAAGCTGCACGTCCACAGCCGCACGGAAGCCACGCTCAAATACCTCGGGCGCTGACAATCTTCAAGGCAGTCGCGGCAACACGCCCCGGTCTGGTAGTGACGTCTGATAACCCGCTTCGCGCAACGCGCCAACAATCTGGCCCAAGTGGTCCAGCCCACGGGTGCGCAGGATGAATTCAACCATCGCCGTTTGCAGCGGTCGGGCGCTAAACGCCCGCTGGTGATGAACTTCAATGATGTTGCCCCCGCTGGTGCCGATCAGGCTGGTCACTCCGGCCAGTTCGCCCGGCACGTCGCGCGTTTCCACGCGGAGGCGGACCAGTTGCCCGTCGCGTGCCAGCCCGCGTTGGATGATCGAGGAAAGCACCATTAGGTCAATGTTTCCGCCGCAGAGCACCAGGCCCACTTTTTTGCGACGAAAGCGTTTCCGGGATTTCAGCAGCGCGGCCAGGCCGCAAGCGCCGGCGCCTTCTACAACGGTTTTCTCGATCTGCAATAGCATGAGCACCGCGTCTTCAATCTCACCCTCACCTGCCAGCACAATTTCAGTCACTAGTTTTTTAATAATGCGGCGGGTCAGTTGGCCGGGGTTTTTTACAGCGATGCCCTCGGCGACCGTAAAGCGGTCGCATACGACCGGTTTGCCTTGTATCAACTGCGCCATGGCTGGGAAACGCTCCGATTGCACTCCGACCACGTCAATCGAGGGCTTGAGGGCTTTTGCGGCCACAGCCATGCCGGCAATCAGTCCGCCGCCGCCGATGGGCACGATCAAGGTGTCCAACTCGGGCTGTTGCGCGAGCATCTCCAGTGCGATGGTGCCCTGACCTGCCATCACCAATTCGTCATCGTAAGGATGAACCAGCGTCAATTTGCGCCGCCTCGCCAGTCTTTGGGTGAAGATGCTAGTTTCATCAAATGTGTCACCCTCGAGGATCACTTCCGCCCCGTGGGCGCGGGTGTGTTCCACTTTCACATTCGGTGTGTGTTTCGGCATGATGATGACCACCGGTATCCCCAGGCGCCGCGCGTGATATGCTACGCCTTGCGCATGATTTCCGGCCGACATCGCGATGACGCCCCGCTGCCGTTCGGCGGCGGTGAGGGAAAGCAATTTATTCAGCGCGCCGCGTTCCTTGAAGGCGGCGGTGAATTGCAGGTTTTCAAACTTCAAATAAACTTCCGCCCCGGTGATCTGCGAGATGGTGCGTGCGTAGGTGCAGGGTGTCAGCAATACATTGCCGCGCAATCGATCTGCCGCCGCTTGAACCTGCTGCAAGTTGAGACTCATAATAGCATTCTAGCTAAATTGGGAACGGACAGCATGGGATTTTTTCCGGCAACCCGGATTAAACAAAAACGCCGCGCCCGGGGCGCGGCGTTTTTGTCGACCGGGCGGTCAGGCCACAATGCCAAGCGGCGCCGTGGTCTTCCATTCACCGCGCGTGAAATCCACGAACACTTGCGGCGCGCCGCCTTCTTGTTCCGACTTGGAACTCAGGGGCCGGACGGAACTCCACATCGCGCCTTCGTAAAGATTTTGATCCAGCGGTTCGCCGGCGCGCAGGCATTCGATGATGCGGGCGCGCATGATGAAATCCATGCCGCCATGGCCGCCCATTTTCTTGGCGATTTCGCCCATGCGCTTCCAGAGCGGGTGTTCGTATTTTTCGTAAAGCTTGTCGAACTTCTCGTTTTCGGACCATTCCTCGGTGTCACCCCAGCCCTCAATCGCCGCGCGGGCGGGATAGCCGGCCACGGTGCCGTTGGTGCCCATGAGCAGGTCGTGGCGGGAATACGGGCGCGGATTGGTTTCGTCCCATTGCACCATGATGGTGCGGCCCAGGTGCGTCTTGATCAGTTGCGTGCTGATGTCGCCGCACTGGAAATTCATCTGGTTCCACTTGTGCTCCGCCGGAAATTTCGCTTTCGCAAACAGGTTGCGCCCGCGCGCGGGGCTGGCAAAGGAAACGAGCCGGTCAAACGTGTCCTCTGTGCGGACCAGGTTCATGTATTGCGCCACCGGGCCGAGCCCGTGGGTGGGATAGAGATTGCCGCCGTTGGGCGTGGCGTAATATTTCGTGCGCCAGCTGCCGGTGCCGCGATCCACTTCCATCATTTGTTCGCGCAGTGGATGAAGATAAGCTGCTTCGCCGTGCAGCAGGTCACCAAGGACCCGCTGCCGCGCGAGATTCAGGAACATCAGTTCCTCGCGATTGTAGTTGCAGTTCTCCATCATCATGCAGTGCTTGCCCGTGCGCTCGGAAGTGTCGATGACTTTCCAGAGATCGGCGATGGTGAAGGCCATGGGCACTTCCGTGAAGGCGTGCTTGCCGGCCTCCATGGCTGCAATGCACATCGGGGCGTGTTCTTCCCATGGCGTGCAGATAATGACGGCGTCAATGTCCGTCCGTGCGAGCATTTCGTGATATTTGGCGGGCGATCCGTAATAGAGTGTCGGGCTTTTCTTCCCGAGTTTTTCCACGGCCTTTCCGCTGCGTTTGGCCCAGTCTTCGTAAAGGTCGGCGATGGCGACGATTTCCGTGCCTTCGATTTGCGCAAACTGCTGCACCGCGCCGCTGCCGCGCGCGCCCACGCCGATGAAGCCCAGGCGGACCGTGTCAAGTTTGGGCGCGGCAAAGCCGCCCATGTAGTTTGCGCCGGCGGGGCGTGAAGGGGCTGCGGTCGTCTCGGCTGACGCCGCTTTGGCCCGGGTGAGCCCGCCGGTGGCCGCAGCCAGTCCGGCTCCGACCAAGCCCACCGTTTTTAGAAAGTCGCGCCGGTTAAACGGCGGGTTCGTATTTGACATAAAATGTAATAATAATGTTTATTAACCCAACCCGGCAACGACGCTCTTTAAGCCCCAGAGAATTGGCAGAGCCGTTGATATTTAGCATCCTAAACCCAGCTGGTGAATTTTGTAATACCACATTTGGGTGAGTCCGCGCCAAGGCGTTCACATTCTGCCACCCGCGCTTGTATACTTAACAAACGCACGGACAGCGGATGTCCTAGGGTGTCGGCTAGATTTGTCGGCATGAATACCTCACAAATGAAGGCGGACGGGGCGGTTTTGACGGACCTAGCGCAGGCGTATGGCGATGAAGCCAA
>CAIXPZ010000146.1 GCA_903921455.1 uncultured Verrucomicrobia subdivision 3 bacterium
ATCTCTCCACCCTGCCAAAGCGCCGGAGGGCCGGCGCACTCCAGGACGCTAGCGCGCGATTCGCACGGCATTGATTTTTTAACGCGTCCACCCCGACCCCCTCCCCACCGGGAGACATGTCTCCCGGTTCCAAAGCGCGGACATGTCCGCGCACTCCACGACGCTAGCGCGCGATTCGCACGTCATTGGTTTTTTAACGCGTCCATCCGTGGTTGCGGTTGCCCGCCATCTGCCATCTCCTATCTGCCATCTGCCAGCCGCCGGCGGCGGCGGGGCGGGTCACTGGCCGGCGTAGTAGGCGTCCACCTTGGCGGCGACGTCGCGGTAGCTGATGTCCGCCTCGTAGATGATCTTGAACTGCTCGATGGCCTCCTCCTTCTTGGCCATGCCCTCGAGCACGCAGCCGAGCTGGTAGATGAGGTCCTTCTTTTCCTCGTCGAACCCGGGCTTTTCCTTGATGGCGTTCTGCAGGGTGCGCGCGGCGAGGTCGAACATCTTGCGCCTGGCAAAACATTGCGCAAGGTAGCTCATCGCGGCGAGCCGCTTGTGCGGGTTGCCCTGCGCCTTCTGGAATTCGGCGATGGCCTCGCCCAGCTTGCCGGCCGAAAAATACAGCTGGCCGAGCTCGAACCGGATGGCGAGGTCGGTCGGATATTTCTCGGCGCGCGCCCGGCATTCGGCCACCTGGAACGCCTGCTTTTCCGCCACGATGGCCGCGGTCTTTTCCGCATGGTCGGCCTCGAACGGATTCAGCTGCGACACCTGAAAATCGAACTGGCGCACGGTGGTGTCGGCAATCGCGCGGTCCAGGGTGGCGTCGCCGCTGCCCAGCTCGGACTGCTTGATGCGGTCGTATAGCGCCAGGGCGCGCGGGAAATTCTGCTTCTGGGTGTAAAGCTCGGCGAGCGACCGGAGCAATTTCAGGTTGGCGGGCTCGGTGATGAGGCGCGTCTCGTATTCGTCGATGAGCCGCACGGCCACATCCTCGGTCTTGTGCACGCGCTGGGCCTGCTCGAGCGAGGCCGCCTCCTCCTTGTTGCGCAGCACGTCGCGATAGGAGCCGCTGCCGTCGGCGAGGGCATTGTAGCCGCCCTCGTCGAGGGTCTTGTGGGCGGACAGATTCTTCTGGGCCTGGGCCAGATCCGGGTCGTAGGGGGAGGTGCGGATGAGGTCGTCGAGAAACTGCTCGGCGACGGTGGCGCTCCCGCCGGTGGCGGCGACGGCGTCGGCGAACTCGATGACGAGGGCCTTGTCCTTGGGGGCGAGCCGGACCATGGTCTCGAGGGACAGCACGGCCGTGCGGGGAAACTCCAGGGCCTGGGCCGCATCCACGATGATGCGATGGGCGAAGGGATTGTTGGCGTCGCCGTTCAGCACCTCCTCGGCGATGGCCATGGCCTCGGCGGGATTGTTTTTCAGCGTCAGCTTGGCCTTGGTGATCTGCGGCGAGGAGCCGGCGCTGCTCATCATCTTCTTGAAAAAGCCGGTGCTGGCCCCGGCCGAGCGCCGGGTCTGGGCGGCGCGCAGCGCGGCGCGGGCCTCGAACAAGCCGGGCTCCTTTTGCAGCACGGAGCAGAAGAGCGTGGTGGCGTAGTCAAAGTTATCGCGCTGGGCGGCCTCGAGCGCCTTGGCGTAAAGCCGGCGCAAATCGGGCGGAAGTTCGTTCAGATGTTTTTCAGCCATGAGATTAAAGAGTCAAACCAAGCTGCACCGGTTTCAGAAAAGGTCAACCGCATTGCGCGCGCTGGCGCAGGGCGTGATCCACAAGGACGAGGGCGGTCATGGCCTCGACCATCGGCACGGCGCGCGGCAGCACGCAGGGATCATGCCGGCCCCGGCCCTTGAGCGTGGTGTTGCGCAGCGCCTCGTCCACGGTGGCCTGCGCGTGCATGACGGTGGCGACGGGCTTGAACGCGGTGCGAAAGAATATCGTCCCGCCGTTGGAGATGCCGCCCTGGATGCCGCCGGAGCGGTTGGTGGTGGTGAACACTTTGCCGCGCCGGGCGCGGATCAGGTCGTTGTGCTCGCGGCCGGTGAGCAGAATGCCGGCAAAGCCATCGCCGCTCTCAAACCCCTTGCACGCGGGCAGACTCAGCATGGCCTTGGCGAGGTCGGCCTCGAGCTTGTCGAACACGGGCTCGCCCCAGCCGGCGGGCACGCCGCGCGCGACGCCCTCGACGATGCCGCCGACGGTGTTGCCGTCGTTGCGGATCCGCTCGATGAGGCGGATCATCTTCGCGGCGGCGGCCGGGTCGGGGCAGCGGACGATGTTGGCTTCCACCTGTTTGAGGGTGACTTTTTCGGGATCCACGGCGCCGATGAGCTTTTGCACCTGCTTGACGTAGGCGAGGACTTCGACGCCGAACTGCTCGCGCAAGATCTTCTTGGCGATGGCGCCGGCGGCGACGCGGCCGATGGTTTCGCGCGCGCTGGCGCGTCCCCCGCCCTGCCAGGCGCGGAGGCCGTATTTGGCGAAGTAGGTGTAGTCCGCATGCGAGGGGCGGAACTTGTCCTTCATCTCGGAGTAAGCCTCGGAGCGCTGGTCCTCGTTTTTGACCCAGAGCGAGATGGGGGTGCCGAGGGTCAGGCCTTTTTCGGATATACCGGAGAGGATCTGTATGGTGTCCGACTCCTTGCGCGGCGTGACGATTTTGGACTGGCCGGGCCGGCGGCGGTCGAGGTCGGGCTGAAGGTCGGCGGCACTCAGTTTCAGGCGCGGCGGGCAGCCGTCCACGACGACGCCCACGCCGCCGCCGTGCGATTCGCCCCACGTGGTGATGCGGAACAAGGATCCAAAGCTGCTTGCCATGCCGCGATGATGCGGAAAATCCGGTGCGCGGTCAAATCTCCGATTCAAACCCGGGTCGCGCGAAGGCCGCGGGCAGTTGATGGAGGATAGTTGATAGTTGATAGTTGATGGGCGTTCCGCGTTTACGCGGTGCCGTCACTCATTTCCAAATGACAATTGCCAAATTTAAACCAAGGCAGAAGGAAGAAGGCAGAATGCAGAATGCAGAAAACCGGCGGGGGCCTTAACCACGGATGACTCATTTCCAATTTCCGATTGCCAATTGCCAATTTTCAACTGACCAGTTTTCAGTCCGCAGATTTCACCGATTAACGCCGATTAGATTTTTCGTTTATCTGCGCCATCGGCGTCATCGGCGGATGTTCCCGCCCCCGTCCGCCCTGCCAAAGCGCCGGAGGGCCGGCGGCCGAACCCCGGCTTGGCAACTCCACGACGCTATCGCGCGGTTCGCACGTCATTGGTTTCACGCCGGTGGCGGGCGTTTATTTAACAAGGAGCAAATTGAGAATGGCAAGGCGGTTTTACACCTCGCGGCGGGCCAGGCTTCCGGCCAAAGCGCCGG
>CAIXPZ010000147.1 GCA_903921455.1 uncultured Verrucomicrobia subdivision 3 bacterium
AACAACAACTAACCAAGAGAACAAATATGGCAAAAGCACTCTCCAAAGCCCAGATCGCCTCGCTCGTCGCTGAGAAGAACGGTCTCTCCAAAAAACAGGCCGTCGAAATCCTCGACAGCATCGCCGCGCTGGCCTATAAGCACGCGAAAGACACCTTCACCCTGCCGGGCATCGGCAAGCTGGTTCTGAAGAACCGCGCCGCCCGCATGGGCCGCAACCCCAAGACCGGGGAAGCCATCCAGATCAAGGCCAAGCGCGTCGTGAAATTCCGCGTGGCGAAAGCCGCGAAGGACGCGATCCTCGGCACCAAGTAATTTTAATTACTTTCAAAAAGCGCGCTCCGGCAACGGGGCGCGTTTTTTTATTCCCCGATCAGTTTGATGTCCGCTTCGTCGCCCACCGGCATCTGGCCGGCAAAAATCGAAGCCACGAAAGTGCGCCGGCTTGAAACCAGCTGGGGAAACAGGGACAATGCTCCCGTCCACGAGAAACAAATTATCATAACACCGGAACATCCCATGAAAAAACTACTCACATTCGTCTGGCTCACCGCGTTGGTCAGCGTCGGAACCGTCACGGCTCAAACCGGCGCGCGGCTTTCCGCCCCGCCGGCGGGCACGCCGTTCATAGTTTTTGACAATATGGCGTATGCGGGAAAGCCCGACCTCTCGACCAACGGCTTGGTTCCGAGCTGTGTCATTTACAATCACGCCGAAATGAAGACGGCGATTGCCGCCGGCCAGCTTCCCGACGAGGCGGCATTCAAGCAATTGGTCAAGAGCCGCGCCGCCGGCCGGCCGGGACCGGTCGTCATTGACATCGAATATGTTTTCCTTTCGCAGACGCGCGGGACGACGGATGCCGAGGTGAAGCAGCATTTCAAACTGTTCATCACGCTGGCTCGCTGGGCGCATGAAGCGGCTCCCGGCCACTGTGTCGGTTATTACGGCCACGGATTGTTTCCCGAAGAACCCGGCAAAGAATACGCGGCGGAGAAGCAGCAGCTCATTGCCGCCGTGGATGCGTTCTTCCCTTCGATGTATTCCTTCGGCAACCAGACGCCCGCGAAGTGGCAGGAGAAATTGCAGTTCCTCCTCGCGCAGGCCCACGAGCTGGCGCCGGGCAAACCGGTTTATCCCTATGTCTGGGGGCAGTATCACGAAGGCTCCCCGAAGGCGCTGGAGTTTCTGGACGGCGACCGCATGAAGTGGGAACTGGAGACGGCGCGCGACTGCGGCGCGGACGGCGTCGTGTTCTGGTCCGGTGCCAAACCCGCGTGGAAGTTCGAACCGTGCTTTCAGGCAATGTTGAAATTCGTCGCGGACAAACCCCAGCGCCGGGGCGACGGCAAACTGAAATCTGTCGCGCCCGGCAAAAACGGCCGGCCCGGCGCGTTTGAGCTGGAGTGAATTTATTTTTCATCCGCCGGATTCTGTGTTCATCTGTGCCTAAATAAAATTATGAAACCCCGCGTTCGTTTTGCTCCCTCGCCCACCGGCTACCTCCACATCGGCGGCGCGCGCACCGCGCTCTTCAACTGGCTTTACGCCCGGCACACCGGCGGCACGTTTGTGCTGCGCATCGAGGACACCGACGCTGCGCGCAATTCCCAGGAGGCCGTGGACGTCATCCTCAACGGCCTCCGCTGGCTCGGCCTCGACTGGGACGAAGGCCCGCTCACCGGCGACGCCACCGGCGCGAGCAAGGGAAACTGCGGCCCGTATTTTCAATCCCAACGCAAAGCAAATTATCAGGCGCGCGTCGAAGCCCTGCTCTCGCACGGCCTCGCCTACGAACACGAAGGCGCCATCAAGTTCAAGATGCAGCGCGAACCCGTCACCATCCACGACCTCGTCGTCGGCGACGTCGTTCGCAAGCTCACCGACCGCGAGGAGATTGATCCCGACTTCGTCATCCAGCGTTCCGACGGCCAGCCCGTGTTTCATCTCGTCAACGTCATTGACGATTTGGAAATGAACATTACGCACGTCATCCGCGGCGAGGATCATTTGAGCAACACCGCCAAGCACATTGCGCTCTTCAAGGCGTTCGGCGTGCCGCCGCCGCATTACGCCCACATCCCGCTCATCCTGAACGGCGACGGCTCCAAGATGAGCAAGCGCGACACCGGCGCATCGCTCACCAGCTATCTGGACAACGGCTTTCTGCCCGAAGCCGTCGTGAATTATCTTTGCCTGCTCGGCTGGTCGCCCAAGGATAATCTTGAGAAAATTTCATTGGCCGAAGTCGTCCAACGCTTCGACCTGCCGCAGATTCTCCGGCACAACGCGCGGTTCGATTACGAGAAGCTCCTCTGGCTCCAGGGCGAATACGCCCGCGAACTGGCCGACGACCGCTTTTACGAACTCGCCGTCCACACCTTCGCCAAGGCCGGCGTGGACACGAACCGGTTTCCGCTCGGCTACGTCAAGGCCGCGCTGGACACCTGCAAGGGCAAGTTCAAGACGTTCAGCGAACTCCCCGGCTATGCCGGCTTCTATTTCAATGAAGCGATTGAATACGATGCCGAGGCCGTCAAAAAAGATTTCGTGCCGGAGAACAAGCCGCGACTGGAAAAGCTGCGCGACGCCTTTGCCGCCGCCCCCGCGTTCAACGCCGAGAGCCTGGAAGCCGCGCTCAAGGAAACCGCCAAGACGCTGGGCGTGAAGGTGGGAGCGATGGTGCATCCCTGCCGGCTGGCCGTGACCGGCAAAACCTCCGGCCCCAGCCTCTACCACCTGCTCCAAGTCCTCGGCAAAGAACGCGTCATGGCAAGAATTGAGAAGGCGCTGATGGGGTTTGGTGGTTAAAATCCATGTGTTATGGCAAAAGCCAAATCGTTAATGAGTAAATGCCCGAAGTGTGGCTACCCCCGATCATACTATGGTGGCTATTGTTTTGGTTGCGGAATCTACAGACCCAAACGCCCTGAACGCATTGACCGGGAGGTTGAAGATGCTGCCGAATTCATGAGCCACAACTTTCAAACTCCCATGACCGCGCAGCGATCTACAGATGATGATTGGGCTGAGTTTATGGAAGATATGAAAACGCATCAGAAGCACGGGGCGACAAGGCCGAGACGTAATTCTGTAGTTTCTATTTCCGAAAAGAATCTTTCCGAAGCCGCGCTTTTGGTTCAGGGCGTTGTGGAACCTTATGATTCCACATCGGAAGGACAGCTTGTTCACGCATTTGTGTTGCCTTGGAGAACCATCGTGGAACGCTTGAAGAAAGACTGGATGCTGGCCTTCAAAATCCCACCTCGAATTTGGGAAGAGATGATAGCCGCAGCCTTTGATCAAGAGGGATACGATGAAGTCATTTTGACGCCGAGGTCTGGAGATTATGGTCGAGATGTGGTTGCGATAAAAAAGGGCATTGGTTGCATTAGAATTATCGGATCGGTTAAAGCATACGCCCCAGGCAATTTAGTGCGAGCAGACGATGTGAGGGCTTTGGCAGGAGTCCTTCATGTTGATCACAAGGCGACAAAAGGAATCATAACAACTACATCAGATTTCGCTCCAGGCATCCCAACTGACCCATACATTGCCCCACTTATGCCCTACCGCCTAGAATTGATGAATGGCATCAAGTTGATGGAGTGGCTCAATAAACTGACTAAATAGCAAGCGATTGCAGGTATGCCGCCAAAAGAGTTTTATTACATTCGGGACGGCCAGACACTTGGCCCAGTTAGCAAGCGAGAATTGCAAATGGCAGCTTGCAAAGGCGAAATCAATTCCGAGACGCTTTACACTTACGACCGCGCCCGAAAGTGGTATCCGTTGTTTCGCTTAATTGGCGACCCTAGCAAACTTAACATCCAAATTATTGAGGATACTTGGCCTCGTTATTATATTCGTCGAGACGATCCGCTTCATAGAGGAAATGAAATTGCTGGTCCATATTCTTACTACGACCTTCAATTCATGATCAAAGACAAAAGGGTAAATCATCAAACGCTATACAAAACGGAAGATTTCTCCGAGTGGAAGCCTTTGTCCAAATTGCCATTGCCGCGCATCCCCATGTTTGCTGAAAAAAATCCACCGCCTGAAACTAAATGGCTTGAATCGTCAAGACGCCAATGGACTACTGATGGAATCACTATTTCTGCGGTAATCGGATTTGGTCCCGGCAGAACGAAAGCGGGATATTGGATTTTAAAAGAGCATTCAAAATTAAGTTCGAATCCTGGAAATTTATTTATGACTTTCGCACCAACTATTGATTTCTTAAGGGAGTTGCTCGCAGACGGCAGCATTCGACCTGAAACCCCTTGTGCCAAGGAAAACGCTTCAGAATGGTTAACAGTAAAAGATTTTCTGTAATCCGTATTTCATGCGTGTTTAATCCGCGGCTAAAAATCATTGGCCATCCATCCCGCCTTGCGCCCGCCCCTTTCCGTGATGCTGCGCTGTGCCTTCGCCTCCGTCCCCGCCGCGCGGTAGCGGCAGGCATTTTGCCTGCCGTAGAGCCGTGGCTTCCAGCCCGGCGGAAAAACGTCAGTTGTCCGCACGTCCCCAAACATTTTGCGACGCTGGAAAATTTTCCCGTTTCTTTCCGGGCGGCAGGATGCCGCCCTCTACGTCAGGCAAGATGCCTGACGCTACGTCGCACCGGGTTATTGGCGGGTGACTTTCGCGACCACGACGTGCATCCAGCCGCGGTTGTGGTCTTCGATGTAGTTCAAGTCCCATTTTTCCCAGCCGAGTTTTTTGCATTCGTCCTGGGCCACGGCCGAGGCGGCGGTCTTGACGTCGGTGACACGCTCCGGGCCGCTGGAAGGCGTGCCTTCCTTGACCGTGATGGTGTAACTCGTCTCCGCCCGGTCCTCAATAAAATAAACGGGTTTGGTCAGGAGGTTTTCATTGTAATCGCCATTGAAGGAATGCAGATCGGGCGAGGCGCAGCCGCTGAAAAAAATCGGCATCGCCGCAGTGATGGATAGCAGCCCGAAGATCCGGACGAGTTTGTTGGTTTTATTCATAAACCCAATCTGACATCCCGGCCGGGAATTATCAATGGGGTGTTTAACCCACGGCCACTGAGACGGCCGGACAAGGAAAGGCCGTGACCCAGTTGGTTGCAACAGGCAACCAATTTGTGCATTGAATGGTTTTTAACGCACAACTGAATCACGGCCCTTGTCGTCAGAGACCAACGACCCTTCAGCATAGGAAAATATTAAAATAAAATGATATGGGGTGTTTACCCCATGCCGACGGCGGCGGCTAAAATGGAAGCGTTTCCCGCAACGCAGTCCGTCAGGGTTGACGTTTGTCGAACCAGCTCAAATCCCATTCGTCATGCCAGCCAAACATCGGCACGCCGTGGCGAAACGCCACCGGCAGCCAGACGTAACGGCCATCAATCGCATCCTGCGGGTTCCAGCGGTCGGCCAGGAAGATGAACGCATCGGACTTGCCCGGCACCGGCAGAATAAAAGTGGACTGCGCGTTGAACGTGTTGGCGACCTGCGCGCCGTCGCCGACGCACGGATTGCCCAGTTCTTCCCACGGGCCAAACAGATTTTCCGCCACGGACAGGCGAGCCGAGGTCGCCGCCCAGCCGGTGCAGCCGGAGGTGATAAGAAAATATTTCCCGCGATGCTTCATTAAAGCCGGTGCCTCGTGGAAGCCGCCGGGGAAAATCCGCACATATTTTCCAGCGGGCCGTAGATAATCATCGCTCAACCGCGAGAGGTGCAGCGTGCCGTTCGCCTCGGACGCGTAAAGCTGATACGCGGAGCCGTCGTCATCCACGAACAGCGTCATGTCGCGCGCCATCTGGCCGCCGGCAAAATCGCGGCGAAACAAAAGCTGCTTCGGAAAATACGGCACCGGCCCGCCGACCAGTTCCAGCTTTGCCAGCGCCGCAGTTTCCTCGGACGTGAGCGGATGTTTCATTTCCACAGAAATATTTTCCGGCCACACGCCGGCATTGGGACGAAAGGCATTCAGGAATTGAAACGGGCCGGTGACGTTGTCCGCCACCGCCACGCCGCTCAATGAACCGCTGTAGCCGGCGTCCTTCGGTTCCAGATGAAACCACATCACGAACTTCTGCGTGCGCGGATTGAAGATGACCTTGGGCCGTTCGAGAATGCAGCCGCGCGTGATGGGACTGGCCGAATCATCGCTCACCGCCAGCGCGATGCCTTCGTCGTGCCAGTTGTAAAGGTCGCGCGAAGAATAGACATGAACACCGACGTGCGCGGCATTGCCCGCCTCGCCGGCAATCTTGTGTTCGCCAAACCAATAATAAACGCCGCCATGAAACAGCACGCCGCCGCCGTGGGCGTTGATGTGGACGCCGTGATTGTCCGGCCAGATCTGGCCGGGGCGAAAGGATGAAAGTTTTGGCGCAGTCATATCTCACATTTCCAGATACACCGCCGAATGCGCTGCAAGCCAGCCGGGCGCAGACGGCACTTGCGAAATTTCTTTTTTCGATTTGAGGCCACGGATGTCCACGGGGCTGGAACGGTGGTTCACGATGACAAGTTTGTTTCCAAACCGCGCAAACTCAACGCCTTTGATGGGCGTCATCGGCGTGAGCGGCGAAGCGCCAACCAGCACGGCGACGGGCGTTTCCTTGAGCAGCACGACGGGGTGCATCTCGCGCTTGCCATATTGCGGCGGCACAATCGGCATCGTCCGGCGCGAATAGGCATAGCCGTATTGAAAGCCGAAGGAAAAAACTTTTCCTTTGCCAACTTCGATTTGCGCGATGGCGGTTTTGCCGGACTGAATATATTTGCCAAGCGCCTGACCGCCGCGAAATGCCACCGTTGACCAGCCGTGGGGAATGATTTCCTCGTGCCATTGGATGCAGTCGAAAGGAATCATTTCTTCTTCAATTCCAAGTGTTCGCTTGGCCAGCTCGCAGTGCGGGCCGTGGAATACCGTGCCGCCGTCGCCGACAAATTTTTTCACCGCCGCTTCGAGCGCGACATTGTCACCGAGGTCGTAAAGCGAATTGTGCGGCACGACGAGATGTTTGTAATCTGCCAGCGCGCCCGCCGCGACCTGGTCGGGATGCACAATGTCCACCTGCCAGCCGAGGTCGGTGAACTGCTGATACCAGCCGAGCAAATCCATGCGGTGACGGCCTTCGGTGTCCACTTCGAGCGGCTCGTAAAGACTCATCTCGGCCGGAAACAGCAGCGCAACTTCTGTAAACGGCGGTTGAAAAGTGCGGCGGGTGGCGCTCGAAAAGTGCCTCACCTTCCGAGCAAAGGGAACTGGATTTTCAGGTCTCCGTCAAGCTGTT
>CAIXPZ010000148.1 GCA_903921455.1 uncultured Verrucomicrobia subdivision 3 bacterium
CGAAAAAGCCGAGCCCCCAGCCCTCCTCCGTGGAAGTGGTCTTCAGAAGGAGCCGCGAGAGGCGGGCTGGTGTCTTGGGTGAGGCCGTGACAAGGCGACTGATGGTTGAGGGGACTCGGTGAGCAGTGAAAAAAGGACTTGAAAACGAAGCGTCCTTCACAAAAAAACCAACCATTTTATTTTCGAGCAACGCGAGCAAACTATCTCCGACCGTAGGGAGCCAACCATTTTCCAGCGGGAGTGCCCGCCTTAATCCATGCCTGTCTCGGCAATTTGCGACCGTCGGAATGAGCGAGAGCATCCGCGTAATCTGTGCAGCGGAATGCGGCAGCGAATGGAGCGGGCGGAAAATGTCGAGTCAGGCAGCGGGCACTGGCGGAGCCGTGCCGATACTTGGTGCGCAGCACAAGTGTCGGCTCGGTGAAGCCTGGGACATATTGCTGGATGTGGCCGGACGAAGTCTCGCGGCCCTCGGTCACGACTGCCGGAAGCGTGACCGACCAACCCACGACGAGGAGCGTTAGCGACGAGGAGTTCAACGCCGGACAGCGCGCTGAATCATCCGCCAACCTGAACCGTTCAACAGACCTGCAACCATTCGAAAACCTGCGACGTCCTAATCGCGCGCGCTGTCAGCGAAAGGCACGCCGAGAGTGACTTTCGTAAACCTGTGAAGGCGTGCCGGTGCTGGCGTAGCGGTGGCGTTAGCCGCCGCCGCCAGCATGAGCGCCGGCGTCCGCGCGCGGGAATTGGCATTCGTAAATGGAGACCGTGAAATTGCCGCGCGATTCGTCATTGTTGAGCGCAGCGAACTAACTTCCTATTGAGCAACGCGAACTAACTTTGTCTTTCAAACGTATTCGAATTACCGAACGCATTCACATTATCACGGCGCACGACTTCACCTGATTGCCTGTGACGAATAACACTAATCTGGCGATTGATTTATCTGGCGACAGAATTACGACTGCGCTGTGAAAGGAAAATCTTTGATCCAAAGTCTTCACGCTCCAAATCAGGATGTTCAAGTAAACCTTTGCCGACAGTCCAAGCGAGTTTTGGGGTCCTCCGAGTTCGATGCTCGATAACCTCTACGCTAAAATTAACCGATTTGGGTATCCCCCTTTCCAAACCATTTGCAAAAGCAATGAGACCATCAATCTCGCCATAACCTGTTATGTGAATCTGGGAAACTAAAAACGGGTTATTGAAATCGAGGGAGAAACTGACGGCAATGTCTTCGTTCAAACTGTCTTGCCAAGTTCGGTCTTCGGTGTCTTCGATGTTCTGAATAATTATGCCGAGTCCATTACGCAAAGCCTCAACAACCTGTTTTTTATCTTTACCTGCGAGCGAGGCAGAAAAAAACATAATCTGGTGGATCCGTTTGATGAACGAATCAGCCTTGGCTGTTTGTTTGCGATTCCAAAACATGCGAATATGATCTTCGTTCAGATAGTATTTGCTTTGGTTTAAACGTGTAAAACAAAATTCCGTCAAATTATTTTTTGCACAAAATTGTTCGCACCTGTTCCGTGCAAGTGTCATGTCGTTCGTTAGTGTTCGTAAGTGAATTTGCCGGGTGAAAAAATTTTCAAAAACCGATGCTAGAGTTCGCTCGTGCCGGCGAACTCTACACATCTTGATTACGACGCGAACATCGCTGCATGGCAACGTGCGCGTGATGTCTTCGCCGGTGAGGATGCCGTCAAAGCCGCTGGTGAAAAGTATCTGCCCCGCTTGGATTGTCAGGATGACACTGAATATCGCGCTTACAAAAATCGTGCTTCCTTTTTCAACGCTTCCGCCCGCACCGCTGATGGCTTCGTCGGTCTTATCTTCCGCCGCGATCCAACTTTCAAACTTCCCGATGCCAACAATGGTATCTCGGCTGCACTCACAGAATTTGTCGAGGATGCCGACATGCTTGGCACTTCACTTGCCGCCTTCTCCAAGAAACTGGTCACGGAAATTATCAACGTCGGTCGTGCTGGCACGCTGATTGATTGGAATGACGAAGCCGAGCAACGTGCTTACGCCGTCGCTTACACCGCCGAAGACATCATCAACTGGCACACGGAACGTGTGAATGGTCGCAATGTTCTCACGCTCGTCGTGCTCCAAGAAACTTGTCAGAAACCTGCTGGCAATTCTGATTCCTTTGTCCCGGAAACGATCCAGCAACTTCGGGTCTTGAAACTTGTGCCACCGCAAGGCACGACTGACAGCACCAAAGCCGATTGGGCTTACCTCGTGGAAATCTGGCAACTGCTTCCCAAGAGCCAAGGCTCTGGTAGTGGTCTGGCAACTTTCTCTTTCTGGAATGGATTCTTTGGCAACGGTCAGAAGTCCTGTCCTGGCAACAAGGAATGGAAACTGGTGGACACCATCACGCCGCTTCGTCTTGGCAAACCACTGCCGCTGATTCCCTTTGTCTTTCATGGTCCTCGCCATTCCTTGCCTGACGTGGACAAGATCCCACTGGCCGACATCATCGCCAAGAATCTGGATCACTACCGACTGGATGCCGACTACAAACATGGGATGCACTTCACCGCACTGCCCACTGCTTGGGTCTCTGGCTTCGACAAGAATGCCTCGCTTCGCATTGGCAGTAGCACGGCATGGGTGGCTGAAGCTCCTGGTGCCACGGCTGGCTATCTTGAATTTCATGGTCAAGGTCTGTCCACCTTTGAACGTGCCATGGACCGAGACGAGCAACTCATGGCTGTGCTCGGCACCCGGATGCTCGAATCCCGCAAGCGTGTCGGTGAAACCGCCGCTGCCATCGAGCTTCGTCAGAGTGGTGAGAACTCCATCCTGAACACCGTGTCTCTCAGCATCAGCTCCTCGCTGACACAAGTGCTTCGCTGGGTCTATTGGTGGAACTCTACCGAGCCGATCCCTGATGCCATTGGTCCCGACCTCGTCTTGGTAACGCTGAACAATGACTTCAGCATCACCGGCATGTCTGCCTTGGAAATCACTGCACTGGTCGCCGCATGGCAAGCCGGTGCCATCAGTCAGGCAACCATGCTCGACCTGTTCCGTGCTGGTGAAGTCATCGCACCTGGCCGCACGAACGATGAAGAAATCAATCTGCTCGCGACACAAAAGCAGCCAACCAAGCCTCTCGCCGTCACGCCGACTGGCCCCGGTGATGTGAACGCCACGCCGGTATCTGTAACCGTAAAATAAAAAAGTTTATGCCACTGAAATTCAAATATGCCACCAAGCAGGAAATTCCTGCTGAACAACAATCCTTCTACGTCGAGCGTGATGGTGCCTGGCTGCTCGACGCCGATGGTGTCGTGAGTCAGTCCAAGCTGGATGAGTTCCGCCAGAACAACATCACGCTGACGAACCAACTCAAGAAGTTTGAAGGCATTGACCCTGACGCCGTGCGTCAGCTTGCCGAAGACAAGCGCAAGCTGGAAGAGGCGCAACAGATCAAGGCCGGTGAAGTGGACAAGGTCGTGGCTGCCCGGCTCAAGGCCGAATTGGACAAGGTCCATGCGCCCGTGCTGGCCGAACGTGATGCCCTGCATGGTCGCCTGTCCGCGATTCAAATTGATCAAGCCGTCGTCACCGAAGCCACGAAACGTGGATTGCGCCCGACGGCACTGACTGACATTACCGCCCGCGCCCGCCAGACGTTCAAGCTCGTCAATGGCGTGCCGCAGGCTTTCGAGGCTGACGGCCAGACTGCCCGCACGGGCAAGGATGGTGTGTCGCCGATGACTTTGGCCGAATGGGTGGATGCGTTGGTGTCCGACGCACCGCACCTGTTTGAAGCAAACGCTGGTAGCGGTGCTGCTGGCTCTGGCCCCGGTGGGGTTGGTAACCGGTCCGTGAAGAATCCGTTCCGCAAGGAGACGTTCAATCTCACGGAAGTTATGAAAATTCAAAAAAACGACCCTGCTCTTGCTGCTCGCCTTCAGGCGGCGGCGGTGTGAGGTCAGAACACAAAACTTAGTTTATGGCAAAGACACAACTTGCAGACATCATCGTGCCAGCGCAGTTCGCTGGTTACGTCCTTCAACGCACGGCGGAAAAATCCGACCTGTTCCAATCCGGCATTGTCATCCGCACGCCGGACTATGACACGCGCGCCGCGCTCGGCGGCACGCAAGTCAACATGCCGCACTGGAATGACCTGACGGGCAATCGCCAGCCGCTTTCCGATTCGGCACCGCTCGTGCCGGCGAAACTGGTCGCTGACCAGGACATCGCCCGCATCCAAAACGACGGCAATGCGTGGTCGTGGAATCATCTGGCGACGCAAGTGGCCGGTGACGATCCGGCCTTGGCGCTGGCGGACTTCCTCGCCGAATACTGGAACCGCCAGAACCAATACATGCTGATCAACTCCCTCACCGGCGTCTTCGGTGCGGCGAGCATGGCCGGCAATCTGTTGGCGATTCATTCCGAATCTGTCGCCGCGCAGACTGCCGCCACCAAGCTGAACGGCGCAACCTTCGTGGATGCGACGCAACGCCTCGGTGATCGTGGCGACCGGCTCGTGGCCGTGGCGATGCACTCCGCGGTGGAAGCCGCGCTGCGCAAGCTCGACCTGATTGACTTCATCCCGGACAGCCAGGGTGAAACTCAAATCAAGACGTTCCAAGGCCGCCGGGTCATCGTGGATGATGGTTGCCCGTCTCGCAACGGCACCACGGACGGCTTGGTCTATACGACCTATCTGTTCGGCAGCGGTGCCTTCGGCATGGGTTTCGCGGATCTGAACGGCGCTCCCGTCGAGGGCGGTCACGGCACGGAAGGTTGCGAAATGGCGCGTGACGCTCTCAACAGCGACACGTTCCTCGTGAACCGTCGCCGCTTCATCCTTCACCCTCGCGGCGTGAAGTTCACCAGCGCGAGCGTGGCGGGCGCGAATCCGACCAATGCCGAACTGGCGACGGCCGCAAATTGGGTGCGCGTGTGGGAAAACAAAAACGTCCCGGTGGTCGCCGTGACGCACAACATCTGAACCAATGGCGTGCCGGTTCGCGCCGGCACGCCGCTTTTGTGAAAGAAAAATATTATGGGTAAACTTCAACCTCGCAGTTTCGAGCGGATCCGTTCGGGTGAACAAATCCAGCCGACAACTTTTACCAACGTCGCGGCGGCGGTCGCTGCGGGCGTCACGGCGGCGAAATTTCCTCGTCGCATCATCTACCTGTCTGCCGGTGGCACAGGCGCGGTTCCGTGCCTCGCCATTTCGGATGGGACGAACTGGCGGCAAGTCGCCATCGGCATCAACGCCATCTGAGTCATGGACAAACCCTATCCGATCATTCGGCGGAAGCGGCACCCTCTGATTATTGAGGACGTGCCGCCGATTCCGACCAAAACCGCGCCGGTTCAACCTGTGGTGAAAGCGCCAGAGGTTGAACCGGCCAAAATTGTGAAGCCTGAAGATGCCGAAAACACTTCCAGCACTGCCGCGCCGTAACGCGCCCTGGACGCCGTTCCAACGGCGGACGTGGCTGGCGGAGCAACGCCGTCGGGCGTGGCTCGCGCTGGCAACGCCCGTCCTTCGCGCGCAGTATCCTGACAAGCTGGCTTGGGATTGGTATTTGCCGAATCCCTACAAGTGGAATGTCTGGATGAGCATGGACAGCGGCACGTCCTGGATGCTGGTCGAGGATTATTGGATGTATGGCGATTCGCGCCTCTTTGCCCCCGATGGCGGCGGCGAATTGTATTACATCGTCGGCATTGATGAGGCCGGCAATGAAATCACTGAACACAGCAACATCATCCGGCCCGATGACGCGCCTTTGCCGGTTTTCGTTGGCTTCCCGGATGATGGCGTCAGCTCCGCTGGTTACAACATGGCCGCCAATGAATTGCTGTTGCACTTCAACGGTGATTTGGCGGACACGTCGGGCAACGGACTTGATGTCGCGCCTTATGATGGCGGCAGTTGGACCGCCGGGCATGTGGGGCAGGCCGACGACATTTTCTTTGATACGTTCCTCGGCAACGCCAGCGGCGTTAATTTTAATTGGGCGGGCGGGCGCTCGGAAACCAATCCCGATTGGTCAGGAACTGACGGCACGACCGTCATTTTCTGGGTGAAGCTTACCTATTCAGATACGCCCGCCGACGATGGCTTTAATCAACCCATCATTTGCTTTTGCTCGGACGTATCTAATACCGGGTTGCTCATCATGGGCGGGATTCCTTTCCAGAGCGATCAGCCCCGCCAGCAACTTTTTGTCACGCTGAATTTGTCGCACGGCACCTATTACGGGATTTGCGAATTTACCCTCCGCAAATATGTGTGGAATCAAGTGGCGATTGTTTCAAACGGCGGCGATCACCAGGTCTATGTGAACGGCGTTTTGAATGCCGAAAACATCACGGAACCATTCGACACGGATTGCGGCCTGCGCTTTGGCGGTTGGTATGACGACAACCAAATGTCCATCAGTCCAGCCGTCGAACTGGCGGAGTTCGCCGTTTTCAATCGGGCTATGGAGGCGGAGGAACTCGCCGCCATCAACCAACTACAAACCGCAACTTTATATTTATGACCGCGATCAACATCAAAACTAAAACCATCGAGCTGGCGCCCGCGCGCACGGCTGAAATCTCGACCCTCACCTGGCGGACGAACGATGATTCGTTCGCCCGCAAGCTGACGGTCTTCGTCAACAACATCACCGCGTTTCAGGTGACGGGCACGGATTATGACGCGCTCGGCGAATGGACTGATGACACCATCAAGAATTTGATTTTGTCGAAATTCGGCCTCGAACTGGCCTGACGTTTATGCCGCTCACGCTCATCAAGGAAACCGGTGCCGGATTGGTGGACGCCAACAGCTACGCGAATTTGGCCGATGGCAACACCTACCACGACGGGCACCTTTACGCCTCGGCGTGGACGGGCGCGACGGACGATCAAAAGGCCGTGGCGCTCGTGATGGCGTCGCGGCTGATTGACGCCGAATTTCAATTCAACGGCACGCGCACGAACGCCGTGCAAGGAATGCAATGGCCGCGCGCGAAGTGCCCGGAGCCGGACAACGTCCATGTGCCGATCTCGGTGCTGCTGCCGATTCCATACGACTACGTTCAATATGACACCGTGCCGAAGGCCGTTGTCCAGGCGACGTGTGAAATGGCCCGCGAGCTTTTAGTCACTGACCGCACGACCGCGCCGCCCGGCGAAGGGCTGAAGTATTACAACGATTCTGGCAAACAAACCGGTTACGACAAGACCGACCGGCGCCAGGTGTTGTCGCAAGTCGCGCAAGTGATGCTGGCGAAATATGGCTCGCAAATCAGCGCCCATAGCGGCGTGGTTCGGCTCCAACGTGTATGAACGAACAAATTCAAAATCCGAAACGCATCCGGTTCACGCCGGAGATCACGCTCGGCAACCTGCTGCAACTGCTGTCCATCGCGGCGGCAGTGGTCGGCCTCTGGATCAACATGGACAAGCGCATTTCTGCAATGGAGGTCCGTGAGAATTATGCCATCGAGGAGCGGCACGATTTGAAGGCGAGCATCAATAGTTTGACGGAAAACCAATCGCTGATGGCGCGGACGCTGGACCGCATCAGCATCCTGCTGGATCAACACATGAAAGGAGAAACGAAATGAAAAAATATGCACCGATTCATGTCGGCACCCGTTGGGCGACCGAACACACCTGGGGCGTGATGGTGGAAGGCGTCAAGCCGTCCGCCGAACTGTTGTGTGTCGGCTGCACGCAAGCGCAGGCCGAAGGCATGGCGGAAAAACTCAACGAGCGGCCGGGAGACACCGTGCGCTTGAAGATGGTCGCGCCGGCGGCGGCTCTGCTGCTGGCGGTGGTTTTGTTTTCAGGCTGCGCCATCGCGCCGCTCAAGGGCGGCCATGCCAGCACGGTGAGTAAATCCACTCAAGGCATTGAGCAATCCGTCGTGCAAGGCGACAACCCCGCGCAAGCCTCGCGGCAGAATCAAGAAACCGTTCGGACCAAATCTTACACCGTGCCGACAGGTTCTCGGCTGGTGGAGACGCGCGTCATGGCCGACACGAGCGGAGCGCCCGCCACCAATGCCACGGCCCTGGTAATTAGCGCGCCGATGGCTGTGACCGAACATGAAGAGACGCGAGCAACTACGGAATTGGGAGCGGCTCAGAAAGACACGGCGCGCGAATTGAGCGCGAAGCTGGCGAGCCTCAAAGGCATTGTGTGGGTGGGCGTCGCCATGTTTCTGTTCGGCCTGGCCTCCATCTTTTACCCGCCGCTGAAGCTCATCATCGGCAGCGTGACGACCAGCGTGGCGATTCTGGTCGGCGGCATTGCACTGATGGTGTTGCCGTCGCTGATCGTCGGCAACGAACTTTTGATTTTGGGTGGCGTCGGCGCGGCGGTGGGTGTATGGTTCTTCGCACATCGGCACGGCCAGTTGCGCGGGCTGGTGGACGCGGTGAATGTGGCTAAAGTTTCGGAATTGCCGGGGAAAACTCCTGACAAATCCTGACTGGAAAATCTCATGTTGATTCGTTTTGGTTCCAACATGGAAAATAGCGGCGTGGAAATTCGCCAATGTTTATGCGGGTAAAAGCAA
>CAIXPZ010000149.1 GCA_903921455.1 uncultured Verrucomicrobia subdivision 3 bacterium
GGGCGGGTTTCAGAAATTTTATCAGGTTCAAACGGATTCAAGATGAAATCGGTTCAAAACTGACAAATTCACTGACAGTGGCCACCATTCTTGTCACGAAACCCTTTATTCATGCGGGGTTTAACAGACATGACAAGGAAATGGTAAAGTTTTGGATGCTCTATCAAGCACTTACAAAAGTTACCTCGGGTGCTGGTAAAGAAACTGGTAAAGAAAATGATGAAGCTCTGGTAGGCGGGGCGCTGGCTGCTGTAGCACCCGCGTCTCGCGGGTCTTTTTCGGCGTCCCGCCGAAAAATCCCATGAGCTGTTCGTAAGACCACGCGGTTCACCGCCGACGTTTGGAGATGGCATGAAAACTCGTAGTTCCGTTCCTTGTGGCATCCATGTTACCTTTTGTTCGTTTTCGGCATTTTTAAAACGGGGTATCAAATCGTATCAAAAAGTATCAAAAAGTAACAAATAGTAACATGGCCATCACCGTCTGCCGTCAAAAACCGTAAAACTGGTGAATAAACTGGTAAAGTTATTATGTCAGCTACCGGGCATCGGGTCAGTCGAGGGTGGGGGGATCAAAATCTTTAAATGGGACCGCCGGAAAAAACACCCTGTTTTGGTCCAGAAACGGTCCACTTTTGGATGCTCTATCAAGCACTTACGTCAATTGACTTCGTTTGCCGGCATACCCCGGTCCAAGTTGTGGCGCGGCATTGGGATTGTCTGTTTTCACCGTGGGTGGGCAGGTGTCGCGCTGCGACCCTGCTTGCCCGCCCTACGGGCATCCGGACGCATGACCGAATTTTATGGATCGCCGCCGCCATCTGGAGGTGCATGAAGACGCGTTGTTGCGTTCCTTTTGGCGTCCGTGCACCTGTTTTCCGATTTTGGCATTTTCAAAACGGGATGCCAAAAAGGAACAAAACGTGCCAGAAAGTGATATCGCTGGGCGCGCGTAAACCAGGGGCTCAAAATCCTCTTCGCCAAAATTTTTTCGTGTTTCCCGCGGTTTGCGGTCGTTCCCGGCTGCGGTTGCCAAGTAAAAGTTGCGCTGCGGAGTTGCCTTGGCGGCGCTGGTAGCGCTATAAACGGGCGTGGCGATGGCTGAAACAGAAACATGGGGTGTGCGCCCCGCCGGCGAGCAGCTCCGGTTCCTCGCGCACGAATTGGGCCGGCTCACGCATGGCAAGGCCTTGCGCTGGCTGGTGCTGTTCTTTGAGCCGTCGGCAGGCGTGCTGATTTCCTACCGGCTGGATCGCGCCGGGTATTTGCTCTGCGGCCGGGTCTGGACGGCGCTGCGGGTTTTGTTTTTGCCCCTGTTCCTCTTTTTCCGCCTCTTGAGCTGTCGCCATGAAATTTGTTTCCAAGCCCGGATCGGGCGCGGGCTGCAAGTCTGGCATCCGACCCTGGGCGTGGTGGTCAACGGCGATGCCATCGTGGGGGAAAACTGCATTTTGTATGGCGGCAACAGCATTGGCTGCCGGCGGGCCATCCAGCGCGGCGAACTGGTGCTCGGTGACAACGTGACTCTGGGCATCAACGCCTGTGTGCTGGGCCCGGCTAAAATCGGCAATCGGGTTGCCCTGGGCGCGGGTGCCATTGCGGTGGGCGATATCGCTGACGACACGGTGGTCGTGGGCGTGCCCGCCAAGCCGCGCTAGCAAGAATTCCCGTGGCCATGCCATTCCAAGGCAGGCTTTGCCCCCCTTGGAACTTTCGCCTGCAAACCACCTTCACGCCCTGCTTTCAAACAAGCTGGGCGCGGTTGCGCGGGCGAACTCCACGCACCGGGCGAAAATTTCCGTCGGCGATTCGCTGGCCAGCGCAAATTCCGCCAGCGCCCGGGCCTCGTCCAGCTTCACGCGGCGGATCATGTATTTCACCTGGTCCAACACCGCGGGCGCGGCGCTCAATTCATCCACCCCGAGGCCGAGCAAGAGCGGCGTGAGCACCGGGTCGCCGGCGATCTCGCCGCAGACCCCGGCCCAGATGCCGTTCGCGTGCGCGGCGTCCACGGTCATCTTGATCAGCCGCAGAATCGCCGGATGCGTCGGCTCGTAAAGGTGCGAGACCTTCTCGTTCGTGCGGTCGGCGGCGAGCGTGTATTGGATCAGGTCGTTCGAGCCGATGCTGAAAAACTTCACCCGTTTGGCCAGCGTGTCGGCAATGAGCACGGCGGAGGGAATCTCGATCATCGCGCCGATCTCCAGATTCTCGGCGAACGGTGTCTTTTCGGCGCGCAGCTCGGCCTTGCACTGCTCGACGAGCGCGTTGGCCTGATTCAATTCGTCCAGGCCGGAGATCATCGGATACATCATCTTGACGTTGCCCCCGGCGCTCGCGCGGAGGATCGCGCGGAGCTGGGCGCGGAACATCTCCGGCTGGGCGAGACAGAAACGGATGGCGCGCCAGCCGAGAAAGGGATTCATCTCCTGCGCGAGCTGGAGGTGGGAGGCAAATTTATCCCCGCCCAAATCCAGCGTGCGGATGATGACGCCATGCGGCTTGAGCGACTCGGCCACCTGGCGATAAACCTGATACTGCTCCTCCTCGGTCGGCAGGCGGTCGCAGTTGATGAACAAAAATTCCGTGCGGAACAGCCCCACGCCCTCGGCCCCGTGGGCGAGCACGGCTTCCACGTCGTGCTGGTCTTCAATATTGGCCGAAAGGTGAATCATCTTGCCGTCGAGCGTGACGGCGGGCTGGTTCTGGACTTCGCGCAGCTTGACGTCCAGCGACGCCTTGATCTTGGCGAGCTGGCCGTATTCAAACAGCGTCTGGTCGGTGGGGTTGACGATGACGGTGCCGTTGTAGCCATCGAGCAAGGCATAGTCCCCGGTCTCCAGCTCCTCGCTGATGGTTTGCGCGCCGACGACGGCGGGAATATCCAGCGAGCGGGCGAGGATGGCGGTGTGCGACGTCTTGCCGCCGATGTCGGTGACGAAGCCGAGCACATATTTCCGGTCCAACTGCGCGGTCATGGACGGGCTTAAATCATGGCCCACGAGAATGCAGGGCTCGTTGAGATGCTTCAGGTCGAAGCTGTCTTTGACCTCGAGCAGATTATCCAAAACGCGACCGGTGAGGTCGCGCAGATCGGCGGCGCGCTCGCGGAGATATTCGTCCTCGACGGCCTCGAGCACGGCGATGTAGCGGTCGGCGGCGGTGTGAAAGGCGTAGTCGGCGTTGGCCTTTTGCTCGCGGATGATCTTGATGACCTCCTCGATCAGCACGCGATCCTCGAGCATCAGCAGGTGGGCGTCGAAGATATCCGCCTCGTTGGAGCTCATCGTCTCGGAGACGCGCCGCTGGACTTCGGTGATCTGCTGGCGGGTGCGTACGAGCGATTGCTCGAAGCGCTTCACTTCGGCTCCGACTGCATCGGCGGGCAGTTCGCGCCGGGCAATGACGTGACGCGCCTGATGCAGAACCAAAACCTTGCCGCGGCACACCCCCGCCGAAACGGGGATGCCGCGATAAATTTTTTCACCTTTGACCTGCCCTGACATAAGATTTTAACCAGAAATAACCCAGCCCGCCGGGGTTGAAAAGCCTTTCCGCTCAAAAAAACTGATAAATTTTCACCCCCAATAAAAAAAGCCCGCGCAAGGCGGGCTGGGAAATTCCAAATGATAGATTGGAAATGGAAAACGCCAATCAGGCGCGTTCCATGTATTTGCGGGTGCGCGTATCAATCTTGATTTTTTCACCGGTCTTGATGAAAAGCGGGGCCTGCACCGTGATGCCGGTTTCCAAAATGATCGCCTTTTGGACGTTGTTCGCGGAGTCGCCCCGGACGCCTTCCGGCGCGTCGGTGACGGTGAGGACAACACTAGAGGGAATTTCAACGGAAACGGCCTTTTCCTCGACAAATGTGACGGTGACCGGGGCGTTTTCCACTATGAAATCCTTGGCCTCGCCGACGAGATCTGCGGCGAGCGTGACGGTCTCGTAGGTTTCCGGGTCGGTGAACACGTAATCCGCGCCATCCTTGTAGCTGTATTCCATCTTCGTGGTGATCATCGGGATGGGCTCGATTTTTTCGGTCGAACTGAAGCGCACATCGGACGTTTTGCCGGTGCGGATGCTGCGCAGCGTGGCCTGCACAAAGGCCCGCAAATTGCCGGGTGTGCGATGCTGAAAGTCGAGGACGACGGAAATGTCGCCATTGTAGTTAATCGCCATGCCGCGCCGAAGATCACCTGCTGTTGCCATAAAATAATGCGTCGTGTGTTGTTGTTCTAAAAATGAGTTGCACAAGATACCCGCAAAAAGGCCGAAGGCAAGACGCTTTTGCCGGATTCAGCGGCATTCCTTGACACCCCAAAACTTTGTATGCTACAAAAAGCCAGCCACAATTAGATGTGGTTTTATGCGTTGCCCCAAATGCGGTTGCCAGGACGACAAGGTCATCGACTCGCGCGCCTCCCGTGAAGGCGCGACCATCCGCCGCCGCCGCGAATGCGCCGCCTGCCAGCATCGCTTCACCACCTATGAGGAAGTGGAGCACGAAGGCCTGATGGTTTTGAAGCGCGACGGCCGGCACGAGGAGTTTTCCCGCGAAAAACTGCTGTCCGGCATCCGCAAAGCCTGCCAGAAGCGCCCCGTCTCGCCGAAAGCGATGGAAGATCTTGTGGATCACATCGTCGCCACCGTCACCGTCAAATTTGAGGCCGAAGTCCCCGGCGAATTTATCGGCACCATGGTCATGGAGGGATTGCGCGCGCTCGATGAAGTCGCCTACGTCCGCTTCGCCAGCGTCTACCGGCGGTTTGCGGAAGCTACGGACTTCGTGCAGGAAGTCAAAAAACTGGAGGCCGCGAAATGATCGCCCTCCACACCGACTGCCTCCTCTTCCAGCTCACCAACGGCGACAGCGTGCCCTGCTCCTCGGAGATGATCACCGTCGAAATCATCGGCGGCGCGGACAGCCAGCTCGAACCCGAACTCCTCCGGCACGCCGCCGCCAGCGTGTTCCACTATTTCAAGGTCGAACTGGAACGGGAAACCGTTACCGTCGGGGAATTTTCCCTCGCGCTCGAAAAAGTCCTGCACCATCTCGGCTACACTATCCACGCCGGCGGACCGGATGCCGAAGTGCGCGACACCGACCTCGCCCGGCTCATCCGCGAAACCGGCGACGGACTGGAACTCTTTTTCTTCCCGCGCCTCCGCGACGAATTGCGCGTGCAACTCCGCCAGTCGCCGCGCGTCGTGCGTTTTCGCGGCCTGCGCCGCTGCGTGAAACAGATCGCCGGCGCCCGCCGCTGGAGCCGCCGCTGTGAAAAGCTGCAGGACCAGATCGTCGCCTTTCTCCGCCAGTGCATGGACAGCGAAGTGGAAAAACCCGGCTGCGCGCTGGTGGTGGAATAAAAGAATTGGAACCGCGAAATACACGAAACACGCGAACTAAAAACGAAAAAATAATTTGTTTTGCCCCTTTTGCGTATTTGGCGTATTTCGCGGTTAAAGTTTATGAGCAAAACTTTGTTTGAAAAAATCGTGGCGCGCGAAATTCCCGCGCAGATCGTGTTTGAAGACGACCTCGTGCTGGCCATCCGCGATATCAACCCGCAGGCCCCGACGCACGTCTTGATTTTCCCGAAGAAACCAGTGCCGCGCATCGCCGAGGCCGCACCCGGCGACCACAAACTCCTCGGCCATTTGCTGCTCAAAGCCGCCGAGGTCGCCAAGGCGCTGGGCTTGCCCAACGGCTACCGTCTGGTCATCAACAACGGCGCGGATGGCGGCGAATCCGTGCCGCACCTGCACTGCCACATCCTCGGCGGCCGTCCCCTCGCCTGGCCGCCGGGCTGACCCTCCCCTCGACTTCAAGCGCGGCTCTGCTAGAGTGCTGGCGTGAGTTTTGTTGCTGAATTCAATTCGTTGCCGCTGGCCGCGCTTGTCAAAAAATCGCTCGCCACCACTCCCGCCGCCGCCCGCGAGGCCGCCGGCAAAAATCATTTTTCCCTGGCCGACTTCGCCGCGCTGATTTCGCCGGCCGCCGCGGAAAATCTGGAAAGCCTGGGCCGCCGCGCGCAGCTCATGACCCAGCAGCGATTCGGCAAGGTCATCCGGCTGTTCGCGCCGCTGTATCTTTCGAACGAGTGCATCAATAACTGCGCCTACTGCGGCTTCTCGCGCGACAACCCGATCTTGCGCGTCACGCTCTCCCTCGACGAAGTGCGGCGCGAGGCGGCGGAGCTGAAGGCGCAGGGCTTCCGCAACCTGTTGCTCGTCGCGGGCGAACACCCCAAATTTGTCTCCAACGGCTACCTGCGTGACTGCATCGCCGCGCTGCACGCCGACTGGCCCGGCATCTCGCTCGAAATCGGGCCGATGGAAACGGAAGATTACCGCCCGCTCGTCGCCGCCGGTTCGGACGGGCTGATCGTGTATCAGGAATCCTACGACCGCGAAGTCTATGCGGAGATGCACACCGCCGGGCCGAAGCGGAATTTCGACTGGCGGCTAGAAACCCCCGAGCGCGCCTACGCTGCCGGCTTTCGCCGGCTGGGCATCAGCCCGCTCTACGGTCTGGCCGACTGGCGGTTCGAGGCGTTGAGCGTCGCGGCCCATGCGGATTATCTGCTGCGCAATTGCTGGAAAGCCGCCATCACGATTTCGCTGCCGCGCCTGCGGCCGTGCGCGGGCGAGTTCGCGCCGCGCACGCACTTGAGCGACCGCGAACTGGTGCAGCTGGTCTGCGCGTTCCGGCTGATGTTCCCCGATGTGGGTATCGTGCTCTCGACGCGCGAAAACCCGAAGCTGCGCGACGGCCTGATTCCGCTCGGCGTGACGATGATGAGCGCTGGCGCGCGCACCGAACCCGGCGGCTACACCGGCGCGGGGAAAGAGAACATCCATCACACCGAGCGCGGCATCATCAAGGAAATCGCCTCCGGCTCAAGCGAATGGGCCCCGCAACCCCAGCGCGCGACGAACGCGACCGGGCAATTCCAGATCGCCGACGAGCGCTCGCCCTTCGAAGTGGCGGACCGCATCCGCAAACTCGGCTACGAGCCGGTGTGGAAGGACTGGGACGCGGCATTGACGATGTAGCCTGCCCATGCGCCGATTCGCGCTCATTTTATTCTTGTTCGCGGCTGCTTTGGCCGGCTCCGCCGCCGGGACGAATTATCTCTGCGTCATCTGCGGCAAGGGGCCGCTGACCGGCCGCTTCTGGATGTCCAAGTGGGGCGCGGTCTGTGACGATTGCTATAAGCTGGAAAACCGCTGCTCGCTCTGCGGCCTGCCCATCGGCAAGGATTTTGCCAAGACCGGCGACGGGCGGTTCATCTGTAAGTTCGACAAGCCGAACGCGGTGCTGGACGCCGCCGAGGCCCGGGACATTTTTTTCGAGGCGCGCCGCGAACTGGTGGGCGGATTCGGCAGCGGCTTCACCCTGAATTATCCCGACGTGTCGATTAACCTGTTCGACGTGGATTACTGGTCGGAAGCCGGCCGCTCGGACGGGCTGCACAAGTTCGGTTTTTCCAGCACGCGGAAGTCGGCCAAGGGCGCCTGCACGCATCAGGTGGTGCTGTTGAGCGGCCGCCTGCGCAACGAGATCGCCGCGACGGCGGCGCACGAATACACGCACCTGTGGATCAACGAAAACCGCCCGCCGGGCCGCGCCATTGACGCGGACACGATCGAGGCGATCTGCGAATTGTCCGCTTTCAAGTTGATGGCGGCGCGGGCGCAGCCGGAGTTGCAGCAGCGGATTCTCGACAATCCCTACACGCACGGCGAAATCAAAACCCTGGTCGCGTTAGAACAGGAAAACGGCATCGCCTACATCCTGAACTGGGTGAAAAACGGGACGACCCCGAAGCTGGAATCCGCCGCTGCCCGCGGCGCACCTGTGAAGCCGCCGGTGATGATGTTCACGAACATCCCCGCCGCGCTGCCGTCGGCGTTGAAGCTGGGCGGGCTGATGCTCGAAGGCGAGAACCGCCGCGCTATCCTCAGCGGCGTATCGTTCGCGCCGGGCGAGACGAAGGCGGTGAAATTGCAAAGCCGCACCGTGCGGGTCCGGTGCCGGGAAATTCTCGCGGACCGCGCGGTGCTGGAGGTGGACGGTCGAACCGCGCCGCTCACACTGAAAATCGGCGAGGAAGCATTTGTGCCGTGACCGGGGCGTCCGTCCGCTGCATTCGTTTCAATGGCCTCCGTGGCAATGCCCGCCACAGCAGCCGCCACTGCGGCGGCCCCCGCCGGTTTTCTTGCTCGCGGAAGTATTGTTGCCGGCGCCGGCGGAGGCGAAATTGGATAATTGCTTGTCCAACCGGGTGGAACCGCAGTGCGGGCATTTCGTGCCGTGCCATTCGGCGGAGCGGACGAGCACTTCGGAATCACGATCACACTGGGCGCAATGGAATTCGTAGATCGGCATGGCGTCAAAGTAGTCCGCCGGGCGGGAATGTTCAAGCGTGGGGCGTAACCGGGCCAGCGATGCCGACCATACCGCGAACGCGGTAACCTCAAAGATTGAGCGTCCGATAGAAACGCTGGTGGTAGCTGGCAGCGTTGACGTCCACAAATACAAAGGGCAGGGTGTTGGTCTGAATCGAAACCCAATCGCGCAGGTTGGTGGAGGCTTGAACGACACAGGACTGGCCCGGCACCCCGGAAACTGCAAAATTGAATTGCCCGCCGGCAAGGCTGGGTGCCGCAAGCATTATCGGGGCGGGCGGGGTCACCGCCGGAGTGGTCAGCGCAATCACGGCCGCGGCAGTGGTAATGCTGGTTTCGTTGGACAAGGCGCTTTCGTTGCCGGTCGCGTCAACCGCCGACGCGGCAAAATAACAAGTCGTCCCATCCGGCAGGTTGTCAATCGTCGCCACATTGGTATTGGCCACTGTCACCACGGCGGAATAGTCGTGACTCGCCGTGCCATAGTGAATCCGGTAACCTGCGACAGCGGAGCCGACACTGGCATCCCAAGTCAGCGTGAGGCTTTGACTTGCCAGAACGGGAAGTTGAAGAAACAACACCAGCGCGCTGCAAAAAATCAAATTCGAGACAAACCACTTCGTCCGAACACTTGCGGAACTACAGGACATACCATCCCTAATGCAGCCGGCATGCCAGTATGTTTTAGGACCGGTTTATTTCGGAAAATCTGATCCGCGAAATACGACGGCCGCTGGATGGGAAGCCGGAAACATTTTGTAACCGCTTAAAATTCAGTGGGCGTAATTAGCGGGCCGGAGAAAATATTTTTAAAAGAAAAAAGCCGAATGTTTTACCGGGGAAATTTGCCGGGTTTTATTCCGGTAAAATTGTCCTGATAAAAGGCAGCGCCTCACAAGAACGCTACACGCCGGCCGGTCAATCACCGCGCCGCTGGTTCACCACGCCCGGGCGTATTGATTGGGCGGAGTCAACTGGTAACCGAGCGCCTTCGCGGCGTGCGCCGGCCAATACGGATCGCGCAAATATTCCCGCGCCAGCAACACGATGTCCGCCTGGCCATTGCGGATTATGTCGTCCGCCTGCCGGGGTTCGGTGATGAAACCGACGGCGGCCGTCGCGAGGGCTGCGCCGAGCCGAACTTTTTCGGCGAAAGGCACTTGGTAGCCGGGCTTAACAGCGATTTTTGCGTCCGGCACGAGGCCACCGGAACTGCAATCCACCAAATCCACGCCCGCGGCCTTCAGCAACTTCGCCAAGGCGATGCTGTCCTCGATCTGCCAACCGCCTTCCATCCAGTCAATTGCCGAAATCCGCACCGTCAGCGGCAGGTGATCCGGCCAAACCTGGCGCACCGCGCGCGTGGTATCGAGCAGCAGGCGGATGCGATTCTCAAAACTGCCACCGTACTGATCCGTGCGGTGATTGGTCAGCGGCGACAGGAATGAATTAAACAGATACCCATGCGCCGCATGGAGTTCCAGCCAATCAAAACCCGCCGTCAAGGCTCGTTTCGCCGTGGCGACAAACTCATGCTGCACGCGGGCAATGTCGGCCAGCGTCATCGCGCGCGGCACCCTGGTCAATTCGCCACCAAACGCCAGGGCGCTCGGGGCAATGGTTGGCCAGCCGCCCTGCGCCTCGGATAAATGCGCGCCGCCGTTCCACGGCAAAGCCGCCGACGCCTTGCGCCCGGCATGGGCAATCTGAATGCCGGCCACCGCGCCGTGTTCCTTCATAAACTTCGCGAGACGAGCCAGCGGCTCGATATGCCGGTCGCTCCACAAACCGAGACAGCCCGGCGTGATGCGGCCCTCCGGCGCAACTGCCGTAGCCTCAACGATGACCAATCCCGCGCCGCCAACCGCGCGCGACCCCAGATGGACATAATGCCAGTCGTTGGCAAAGCCGTCCGCCGCCGAGTATTGGCACATCGGCGAAACGCCGATGCGATTGCGCAGCGTGATTGAGCGGAGGGTGAGCGGAGAAAACAGGTGCGGAGGGGAAGTTGAATCATTAGCCATAGCGCGGACAAAGTAGGCTGGAACGGACAAAGTGCAAGCCGATGACCGAGCCAATCACTGGCGCGTCCGATAAAACCGCCTAACCACATTGGTCGCAGTCGTATCGGTCACGGTGATTCGGTTCGTGGCCGTGCTGACCGTTGAAATCACCGACCAGCTCACCAGATTCGAGGTCGCCTCCAGCTCATACGCGCCGGGCGCGCCGTCGATTTGCAAGGCGGGCACGCCATTGGTGGGCGTAACTAATTTCAACCGCGTCGCGGGCTGGGAGAGGTTCAGCGAGCGGACGTAGTCAACCTCGTTGGTCCAATAAGCCGGCAGCCGGTCGTAAGGGTTTCCCGCACTGTTGTTTCCATCCGTCACAAAAATCCAGCCGGCGTTCCGGCTCGCGGCAAGGTTAACTAGGTTGGTCATCGCGGCGGCGTTGGTCACGGCGTAGGCCACATGGCAAAACTGGCGGGCCAGATGATTCGTCACCCAGCCGTCCGGCACATAGGCCGGATAATTCGTGGCGTCGTTCTCAAACGTCATCAACCCATCCACCGTGCTGAGATACGGCTCCGGCGCGGTCGTGCCGGGATTGCCGAAGACCAGCAGGTTGGTCCCCTTTGTCTGGATGAAGGCAGACAGCCCGGCGTAATAATTGTAATGGTTCGTGCCCGGATCGTTCGCCATCTCGTCCACGAAAATGCCGTCGAGCGGATACCAATTGAAGAAAGTCGTGATATCCGCCTGGATGGCGTTGGGGTCACGCGTGGCAGAGGCGGAAGAGACGTAGCCCAGCACCTTGCCGCCGGCCGCGCGTAGGCTGTTCACCACGGATACGTAATTCGGATCCTGAACCAAGCCGGGGCCGCTGCCGGGGTTCATGATGACCACCAGCGGCACGCGCGACGCGGCAAAATTCAGGCCGTCCCAAAACGTCGGCGGATAAAAATAAGCCGGCACGAGCAGTCCCATCGGCGCCGCTTTCAGGCTGAAGGCCAGCGCGCAGCCAACGATCCAAGCCAGGGGTCTCATATCGGAAAGGTTAACCAAAACGCAACGTGGGCGGGAAAAAATGACCATTCGCAGGCAGCTCACCAGGGGCGTGCGCCTTTGAGCTGTTTTTTCTCGCGCGGATCTTTTTCCCGCGCCTGGCCGGCGCGGATTTGCATGCGAAAGGGCGGCTCAGCTTCCGGCGGCAACGGCACGGGCGAAGGCGCCGCGGCCGGTTCCACCGCCGGGCCGGCGTCCACAATCCTGCTGATGACGGACAGAAGTTCCGTGCGGCCGTGACCCGTCTCAGACGAACATTGAAAAATATCCGGCAACTGCTCGAACCAGCCCGCAATGCGTTCCTGGAAAGCCGTAATGTTCGCCTGGACCTGCTCAGACGTGCCGCGATCCGTCTTGGTGAACACGATCACGAACGGCAGGGCGTGGCTCGCGAGCCATTGCACGAATTCCAGATCGATGGGCTGCGGTTCCAGTCCGGAATCAATCAGCAGAAACACGCAGCAGAGATTCGGCCGGTGCTTCAGGTAATTCGCCACCGCCCGGTTGAACTGTGAGACATGCTTCCGCGAGCCTTCGGCGTAGCCGTAGCCGGGCAAGTCCACCAGCCGCCACGTCTTGCCCATCTTGAAAAAATTGATGAGCTTCGTAAACCCCGGGGTCGGCGAAACGCGCGCCAGCCGCTCGACGCCCGCAAGGGTGTTCAGCAGCGACGACTTGCCGACATTCGAGCGGCCGATGAAGGCGAATTCCGGCAGGGACTCGTCCGGGCACGAAGCCAGGTCGGGCGCGCTGCGATCAAAGATGGCGGATGAAATATTCACGATGGCAAACCGATTACCTATTGTGGCAGCAATCAACCTTAACTGATACAACGAAATTCAAAAGCCGGATAACTACAACACGCCCGGCTGGTTCCCCTGACTTTTCAAAAGCTCCTGCCGCGCGCGGATGGTCGCGGCTTCTTCGCGGATATTGACCAGTGAAAGTTGCGTCGCATGAAACAGGTTCACACAGCCACCGACCAAACCGGCCACACCCACAATTCCGAGCAGCAAACCCACACCGACAACCACGCGCAGCGCAAATTCGCTGCCCAGCTGTCCCGCCACCGCACCGAGCAGCGTCACCAGCGTCGCCGTCACAAAAGCGCCCAGCGCCACGTAAATGAAATGCAGGGCGCGCAACAGCATGGACGCCTGGCGCTCCACGCGGTTCACGTGCTCCAGAAATTTCGCCCCGCGCGGGTGCGTCTCGCGTTCGGACTCCTTCCACAGCTCGCGCATCGACTCGCGCGTGCGCAGGAGGCGGTTGATGGTGCTCAGCGCCAGCAGGCACGAGGCGTTCGTGAGCAACGCCGGCGCCGCGATGAACGTCAGCACCGCGAACGGATTATTGGTCAGGAGATTGGGTCCCATAATTCTTGGTCAAGCCAGCCACGACGGATAATTACGTCCAATCCCGCGCGCCCGTCAACCCTCGATCTGGTATATCGGCGGTAATTTCGTAATCTTGACCGCCGGCCCAACGTCTGGTGAACGCGATGCCACCGGCCAACGAAATATGAAACCAACCAGACTGATCCAGGCGGCCGCAGTCCTCGGCGCGGTGCTAAATCTGGCCGCCGCGCCCGCGCGCCCGACGCCACCCACGCGCGATCCGCACACACCGGGCTTGGTCGCGGCCACGGAATTGCCGGATGGCGCGGTGCCAGCGGCGGATGCGGAGGGTAATTTCATCATCGGCCCGACCCACCCGCCCGCACCAGAGATGGCCACCAACGCGCTGGAAGGAAAAGTGTATGCTTTCACCCTGCATTCGGCGGACAGCAAGATTTACCCCGGCATCGCGCGCGCCACCAACACGTTCGGCACACCGGATCCCGCCGACCCGGCCAAACTCATCGTCACCACCAGCCAGCCCGCGCCTTACACGCGCAAGGTGGCGGTTTATGTGCCCAAAGATTACGTCGCCGGCACCGCCGCCCCGTTCATTGTGGGGGCGGATGGGCCGGACAAACTTTTGTTCACGGCGCTGGATCATTTGATCGCGGAGAAAAAAGTTCCCGCGATGATCGCCATTGCCATTGGCAACGGCGGCGGCGACGCGCAGGGCAGCGAGCGCGGTCGGGAATACGACACATTGTCCGGCCGCTACGCCGAGTTCGTGGAAACCGAGGTTTTGCCGCTCGTGGAGAAACAATGCGGCATCACGCTGACCAAGAATCCCGACGCCCGCGCGACGATGGGCACCAGTTCCGGCGGGGCCTGCGCCTGGAGCATGGCGTGGTATCATCCCGACTGGTATCACCGCGTGCTGACGTATTCCGGCACATTCGTGAACCAGCAGTGGCCACCGGATCCGGCGACACCGCACGGCGCGTGGGGTTATCACGAGCAGCTCATTCCGCAGAATTCCACCAAACCCATCCGGATCTGGCTGGAAGTCGGCGACCGCGATCTGCTCAATCCAAATGTCATGCGCGACGGAATGCACGACTGGGTGCTGGCCAACGAGAACATGGCGCAAGCGCTCGCCGCCAAGGGCTATCATTATCAATTCGTCTTCGCCCGCAACGCCGGCCATGGCGACCGCGGCGTAAAGCAGCAAACCCTGCCCGAAGCCCTCGAATGGCTCTGGCACGACTACCCGCGAGTGACAAAGTAATGCGGATACGCCGGAATAGTCCGCGCCGGATCCGATCTAATTCCCGTAGTTGAACGGATCAGACAACTTTGCATCGGTCGCCATATTCGTGTCGGTAAGCGTCTTGAGGAAGGCCACCAGCGCATCCTTCTGCGGCGGCGTCAGGTTCAGGCGGCGCACCGAGCCGTCCGGGTTGCGCAACGGCGGCGAAAGATTCGGATTGTCCACCACGCCGGAATTATAGAACTCCACGACCTGGTTCAGGTTCGTGAAGCGGCCGTCGTGCATGTAGGGCGCGGTCAACACGATGTTGCGCAGCGACGGCACCTTGAACTTGCCCAGATCGCCCGCGTTGCCGGTGATGCCGCCCACGCCGGTGTCCCCGTAGGGAAATTCCAGACCGTTGTTGTTGACGGCCGGCCCGGGAACAAAATTATCCGTGCCATGACACCCCGCGCAGGTGGCATTGCCGATTTGCCCGAGGAAAAGCTGCCGGCCCAGGTTTTCCTGCGCCGTGAAGTTCGCAAAATTATTCGACACCCCCAGGTCGTATTTGGATTGCACGGAAATGATGGAGCGGACGAATTGGGCCAGCGCGCGGGAGATGCGGTTGGTGTTGATGTCGGTGGTGCCGAACGCCTGCGCAAAGAGATTCGTGTAGAACGGCTCGGCGGCGAGGCGGTTCGTCAGCGCGGCGAGGGTCATGCCCATCTCGATCGGATTCTGGATCGGGCCGAGCACCTGATCTTCCAGCGTGTTGGCGCGCTCGTCCCAGAAGAAGTGCCGGCGCTGATACCAGCGGGCGTTGCTCAAGCCCATCGCGTTGCGCGTGCCCGGGCTGCCGTCATAGCCCACGCTGAACTGGCGCGGATCGGAGAAACCGTGCGCCTGCTGATGGCACGATGAACAGGAAATCGTCTGGTTCGTCGACAGCCGCTTGTCATAAAACAACACGCGGCCCAGCGTCGCGCCCGCGTCCGTCACCAGATTATTCGGCGGCGTGTTGTCCTGCGCGAGGATGGGGTTGACCGCGAAGCTCGCGGGCAGAACCGGCGCGGCATAATTGAACGCCGTTGCCGGCAAGCCGAGCGCATTCGTCGTCGTGCTCGCGATGGTCTGGAGTGTCGCGTCGTAAAAAGCGCGGTAATAAACATTTGCCCCCGGGTCATTCGTATAGGTGCGTTGGTAAAAACCGTTGAAGACTTTCAGCATTTCCAGCTCCGTCCAGCCCGTGAGGTTGCTGGAGCTTTGGATGATCCAGACTTGATTGCCCGAGTTGCTGATGCTCAACGTCGCCATCCCGGCGTTGGTCTGGGTGAGGCTCAAGAGCGCGCCCGGGGCAACGGTTGGCAGGGTGTCGGCTTGAAGCGTCAACGCCAGAGCGAAGACGATGGCAAGGCCGGCGAAGGTTTGGGTGATATTCGCTTTCATGCGCCTACCCTGCATGGATTCACCTTAAGTTAAGATTAAGATTACCTCGAGACAGCTGCTGCGGAGGCGCGGGAGGGGTCCGCCCGTAGTTGCCCGCAACCGGCGGCCACGTCGATGCCCCGGCGTTGACGGACCGTGCTGGGAATCCCCGCCGCTTGCAGCACCTGCTTGAACTGTTTCACCGTGTCCGCCGGCGTCGCCGTCCCGGCAAAGCCGCCGGTGGGATTGAGCGGAATCAAATTCACATGCGCATCCAGGCCTTTCAGCAGCGCGACGAGCCGTTCGGCTTGCGCGGGCGAATCGTTGGTGCCGGCGATCAACGTCCACTCAAAAAAGATGCGCCGTCCCGTGCGGGCAAAGTAAGTACGACAGGCCGACATCAGTTCGGCGAGCGGCCAGCGGCGGCTTACGGGCACCAGCGCCGAACGTTCCGCCTCCGTCGCGCCGTGCAGGCTGATGGCGAGATTATACGGCCGCTGTTCGGCGGCGAGCCGCAGGATGCCCGGCACCACGCCAACAGTGCTGATGGTGATCCGGGCCGGGCCGAGGTTCAGGCCCCGGCGGTCGGAGATGATTTCCAGCGCCGCCATCACGGCCGCGTAATTGTGCAACGGCTCGCCCATGCCCATCAGCACCAGATTGCGCAACCGGCCGCGCCCGGCGGCGCGCAAGGCCGACTGGACATGGCGCACTTGCGCCACGATTTCGCCCGGCTGCAGATGCCGCACGAAACCCATCTGGCCCGTGGCGCAAAAGAGGCAGCCCATCGCGCACCCGGCCTGCGTGCTCAGACACGCGGTTTGGCGACCAGCGTAGCCCATCAACACGGCCTCAATCGTCTGGCCATCGGCCAGGCGGAGCAGAAATTTACGGGTCAGGCCATCCGCGCTCGCCATGTCCGCAGTTGCCACCAGGGCATCGATGAAGAACCGGCGGCCGGCGCCGACATTATCGGTCAACCACCGCCGCAACGGCGGAACGAAATCCGGTTCCGCTGCCAAATCGGTTTTCAAATCGCGCTGCAGCGCGCGCCACAGCGACCGGACGTGAACCGGCGGCAGCCCGGACGCTACGAATTCCCGTTCCAGCTCCGTGAACGTGAGGTCGAGGAGCGAACGGGGCGCGGCGGGTTTTGCGGGAACGATCGTCATGTCACCGCAAAGTGTGGCGGGTGCGCCCCGCGCTTTCAACTCCAACACAGCGCAGTCAGAGAGCAACAGAGGATATATATTTTCCGAAGGTCACCATCGAATTTTTCAACTCACCCCCGGACCGGCTTCGGCGTTATAACAACCCTATGAAAAATCCCTCCCTCGCCGAGCCTCGGCAAACCTTCATGCCGCGCCTCATCGCCCTGAGCCTGCTCGCCCTGCTTTTGGCGCTGGCTGGGGCGGGTTGCAAAACCAAGGCCACCGCCGAATTGAACCCCACCGGTATTTATACCCTGATCAGCGTGGCTGGCCAAAACGTGCCCGGCAGCCTGACGCACGAGGGCGTGGCGATGCTGGTCAAATCGGGAAGCTTAACCCTGAACGCCGATGGCAGTGGCCGAAGTATGATGGTATTTGCCGTGCCACCGCAGCCTGATGACCGCCGTGAAGTCATGGCCACCTACACGCAAACCGGCACAGAACTCACCCTGCGCTGGCAAGGCGCCGGAACGACGAAAGGCCAGCTCCACGGCAGGGAATTCACCATGAACAATGAGGGAATAGTCTTCGTCTACCGGAAATAATTCGGGGCAACGAAAAACGGGAGGGAAGCGCCTCACGGCCACTCCGCCTCCCGTTCAAATCGGCAAACGACCTCAGTGCTTCACGGCGACCGCCTTGCCCATGGGCTGGCCGATGGCCTTGAGCAATTGCACGAACCACCTGGCCTTGATGTTGAACGGCTTGCCGCCCTTGATGCGCTCAAACTCAATCGCGCGGAGCTGTTTGCCGTGGTCTTCATCTTCGCCCACCACGCCGCCCTTGCCGGCGAAGGCGCATTGCACGGCCTTCACGGCGCAACGCTTGATGAGCTTGCGGTCGGCGGCATTCGCGGCGGCGGCGCGGCTGAAGTAACCGCTCTTTTGCACGAGCGTTTTTTCCGCGCCGAGCAGTTCGGCAAATTGTTTCGAAAACCACGCACCGACGTTCACCTTATCCAGACGCACGTGACCGAACGCATCGCGCGGCACTTCTTCGCCCTTGGCTTCGATCTGCTTGACGATGTCCGCCACGCACGCGCCCTCGGAGATGAAGAGGTTCACGCAATCGTGCTTGTCCATGATCTTGCGCAGCCGCGCGGCCTCGGCCTTGATGTCGAGCGCCATCTCGGGAATGTAGATGCCGTGGACATCGCGGCGTTCCTCGCTCAGGCCGAGGTCGGGCAGAAAATTCATCGTGCCCATCAGCTTCCGGTATTCCTCGGCCGTGGCCGCTGTGAGCCAGCCGCAGTTGCGGCCCATGACTTCGTGAATGATGAGCATGCGCGGATTCGCGTTGTGCTCGGAGACGACGTTCGCAAAATAATGCGCGCCCTCTTCCGCGGCCGTCCAGGCGCCGAGGCTCTGGTGAATCGGGATGACGTCGTTATCGATTGTCTTGGGCATGCCGACGACGGTGAGGCTGTAATTGTTCGTCTTGAGAAATTTTGCGAGATCGGCCGCGGCGGTGTTCGTGTCGTCGCCGCCGATGGTGTGCAACACATCCACCCCGTCCTTGATGAGCTGGTCGGCCGCGACCTTCTGCGGGTCCTGGCCTTCCTTGACGAGTCCCCGCTTCACGCAGTCTTTCACATTGGTGAGCTTCACGCGGCTGTTGCCGATGGGGCTACCGCCGTGTTCCACGAGCGCCTGCCAGTTCTTGCGGACGGCGGCGGTCACCCTCAGGCTCTTGCCCTGGAGCAGGCCCATGTAGCCGTTCACGTAGCAGATGATCTCCACCTTCGGCGCCTTGCGCGTGTAGGTTTCGATGAGATAGCCGATGGACGCGCTCAAGCACGGAGCCAAACCGCCCGCCGTCAGGATGCCAACTTTTTTAACTTGTTTGCTCATAAAATGTTTGGGGGAGTTCCATTTTCCAAACGCGGAAAAACTCCTTGCCCTAATGATGGGGTAAACATGATTTAAGCTCAACTTCAAACCTCGGTTCCGCCAGCCGCGACGCAGTTGAGAAAGAGAATGCGCTATCGCAGTTAATTTCATTAACAAGCCATTGCTTTTGCTTTTCAGGCCACGGACTTTCCAATTATCGTTCCGGGCATGAATAAGCCGGTCAACGATGCTCTGGTCGCAGAATATGGCAAAAGACTTCGCGCCGGCGGTCCGTTGGGCGAAGTGTTTCCCTGGCCGATTTCGGAATGTGAATTCACTGAAACCCAAAAGCTAGTAATCAAGGAGGCGCAAAAAGTCCGGGCGACGTTGCTTAAGAAATTAAAACCCCAGCCACCGGGGCCACCCCCATCACCAAAAAAGACCGTCATTCCCAAACCCGTTCCGTCCGTCCCTCCGCCCGACCTAAATACTCCAGCTCTTTCCAAACTGGAAAAGATGCTCTATCTCCAACAGGGCAAATGCTTCTTCTGCGGTGAAAAACTGTCGCTGACGGAGGCCAACATCGAACATTTGCACCCCCTGTCATTGGGCGGCACCCGCACCGAGGACAATGAAGTGGTTTGTCACAAATCCTTGAACGAGACCTTCGGCAACCTTGCGCTCAAACGGAAATTTGAATTTGTCCTCAAAGCAGCCGGATCCTTCCAGTGCCCGAAAAAGTGAGCCAATCCCATCGCCGGATACGCGCGGGCGGCAAAGATTTTCCTCCGACCGGGCGTTGACCCACCGGTTCCGCCCTTCGTTCAGCCCGCAGTTGCCGGAATCGCAGAGTAGGCTAGAGTGTCAGCGCTTTGAAAATTCTCATTACCGGTGCCAACGGTTACATCGGACGGCGGCTGATTCCCGTTCTGCTGGAGCAGGGCTACGAACTGTTCTGCTGCATCCGCGACAAGGCGCGCTTTGACTGGCACCAACGGCATGAACGCTTGCACACGCTCGAACTTGATTTTCTTAAAGCAGATTCGGCGGTGGAATTTCCCCAAGACCTCGACGTCGCGTTCTATCTCATCCACTCGATGAACAGTGTCATCGGCGATTTTGCCGCGCCGGAGCGCCAATCCGCCCACCGTTTCTGCGAATTGCTGGAATCAACCGGTTGCCGCCAGATTATCTATCTCAGCGGCATCGTGAATAAGAAAAATCTTTCCACACATCTCTCCTCGCGGCTCGCCGTGGAAAAGATTTTACGGTCTAGCCGGATTCCTTGCACCGTGTTGCGCGCTGGTATCGTGGTGGGTTCCGGCAGCGCTTCGTTTGAAATCATCCGCGATTTGGTGGAAAAACTGCCGGTGATGATCGCGCCGAAATGGCTGCAAACGCGCGGCCAGCCCATCGCCGTCCGCAACGTCATCCAGTTCCTCACCGGCGTGATGCTGCGGGAAGAAACGTTCAATCGCGACTTTGACATCGGCGGCCCCGAGGTTCTGAACTACCGGCAGATGCTCACGCAATTCGCCGACGTGCGCGGCTTGCGGCGGCTCATCATCACCGTGCCGGTCATGACGCCGCGCCTTTCCTCCTACTGGCTTTACTTCATCACTTCCACGTCCTTCGCGCTGGCGGCGAACCTAGTGGACAGCATGAAGATCGACACCATCCCGCGCAAAAATGATCTCGCCGAAAAACTCGGCATCACGCTCATCACTTACAAGCAGGCCGTGGCGCTCGCGCTGGAACGCATCGAATCCGGCAACGTCGTCAGCGGCTGGAAAGATTCCTTCGCCTCGTCCGGCGCGAGTCTGGCGCTGATGCACTCGGCCAATGTGCCGGAGCACGGCTATTTTAAAGATATACGGACGCGCCTGGTCGCCGGTCGCGTGGAACCCGTCTGGCAGCGCGTCTGGAGCATCGGCGGCGACACCGGCTGGTATTACGGCAACTGGCTATGGGCGCTGCGCGGCCTGCTCGACAAAATGGTCGGCGGCGTGGGCCTGAACCGCGGCCGCACACACGTCAACGACATCGAGGTGGGCGACGCGTTGGATTTCTGGCGCGTGCTCGTCGCGGACAAACAAACCAAACGCCTCCTGCTCTTTGCCGAAATGCGGCTGCCCGGCGAAGCGTGGCTGGAATTTCAGATCGTCCCGACGAAGGATGGCGACCTGCTCAGCCAGACCGCCACGTTCCGTCCGCGCGGCGTTTTGGGCCGGCTTTACTGGTATGCGGTGCTTCCGCTGCACCATTTCATCTTCAACGGCATGATTAACGCGCTGACGAAAGTAAATTGATTTATGGCCAACGAAATTTCTCTTGTGATAATTATTGTCGGTGGTGCCGGCGGCATTGGTTCCGCCGAGACCCGCAAACTGGCTGCGCGCGCTTAATGCTGTAGCAACCCGACGGTGGCAGCATCATGCTCTGCTCCTTGGTGTCATGAGGCGCGGACTCGTGAATCACGAAGCCATGGTCGGCGTGGAAATTTCGGAGCTGGCGGCCGCGGCGAGTCATGCGCGGTTCACCGTGAGCGTGAATGGCGTCGCCCTCGGTCTGACGCGCAGGGATATTGCCCGTGCGCTCACTCAAAATGAAGCCACGCCAAGATGTCCCGGCGGTGCATCCGCTGGGCCGATGGATTTGAGGCCCTTTGGGATATTCAACGCCGCTTTTTCTTCCGTCGCTCTGCGCGTTACTTGCAGAAGATGTCGAGGCCTTTGCCGGTTTCCAGATAGGTCTTCAGGCTGGAGAGCACTTTCGGCCAGCCGCCGGAAACTTTTTTCACCATCGTCGAACCGGTTTTGAAACTGCCGTGGGTGACGACGAGGCATGTCATGTCTGCCACCGCCGCGATCTCAAACGTGACGCGGGATTTGTCCGCGAGATCGTCCGGGTCGGCCCAGCTCAGCACAAGCCGCTTGGGCGGCGTGGATTCCAGCACTTTGCCGGTGATCCAGACTTCGTGGTCGGGATTGTGGTGTTCCCATTTCGAGCCGCGTTTCCAATCGGAGACGTTGGTCATCTTGCCCCAGTATTTGGCGGTGAATGCGGGTTTGGTTATGGCGGCCCAGACGGCTTTCGGCGTCGAGCGGATGTAGGTGGTGTAAACGAGCTTTGGTTTTTGCATACCGGCATTCTTTCTAATTTTTTATTTGGTTGGTTGCTTGTTTGGTTGGTTTTGTTCGAGACCTTGCTTCAGATCGCCCAACGCCTGGAGGCGCTGGCGTTCATATTTGCCGATCCAGCGCGCGGAGATCTCGTGGATCGGCACCGGATTGAGGTAATGCAGCTTCTCGCGCCCGCGCCAGACGACGACGACCAGATTCGCCGCTTCGAGCTGCCGCAAATGTTTCGTGACCGCCTGCCGCGTCATGTCCAGATGCGCGCCCAATTCGCCGAGCGTCTGGCCGTTGCTCGCATGCAACTGGTCCAGCAACTTCCGGCGGCTCTCGTCGGCCAAGGCTTTGAAGACTGCATCCATCACGGGGATAATATGCAACCAAAAGGTTGCTGGTCAAGCGGGGAGCTGCGCTTTATTTTTTGGAATCACCCCGCCGCCATAAATCCTTGCGTTTGCGGGCCAGTCGGCTTTCCTGATGCGGACGTGAATACCGTTGAAAACCAAACTAGCGCGAAGCTGCGGCCGATGGATTACTGGTGGCTCTGGGTATTCGATATGGTGTTGATGACCGCGGGCATGTGGTTTTATCTCGCCACAAACTACGGCACCTATGAGTTCTTCGCCAAGGCGTGCGCCATGGCGCTGTTGCCGCTCATCCCGGCGTTGGTGCTGGTCGGTGGCGCGGGCAGCACGGTGTTCGCCCTGACGAAAGTGCTGATCGATCGGCGCGGCGTGAAACCGCCGGCGGCGCGGGCGCTGCTAGTCGGGCCCGCGCTGGTTTTGACGCTGGCGCTCGGGCTGCTGGGCGTATTTAAGTCGCCCACCCACCGGCTGGGTTACATTTGCATCGGCCAGGCACCGGCATCGGCCAGTCAGGTGGAGCTCGCGGGTTACTCCACCTTTCTGCGCGCGGAATGGCTGGCGGAGTTCCGGGCCGGGCAAAAGGATTTTGAGACGCTGGTCGCCCGGGCGAAGCTGGTGCCGGCGGACGCCTTCGAACTCCAAACGTTCTTCGCGACCTCCGCCCTGCGCACCACCCGGTTGGGCCAACGCCTGCCGGCGTTGGGAAGCGTGGCCTGTTTTAAACGGGTATTCCGGGAAAGCGAAGAGCACCAGCGGGGCCGCGTGTATGCGCTGTTCGATGCGGCCACGGGCACGGCGGCTGTGATCCGGGCTTACCACGATTGAACCGCTGTCCGCATGCACCGCATCCTTGGCCTCGCCACCAACCTGTTCCCCGTCTGGGTTCTGGTCGGCGGTGCGCTGGCGCTGGCTCAGCCCGGTTGGTTCACGTGGTTCCGCGGCGAGCTGATCACCTACGGCCTGGCGGTCATCATGCTCGGCATGGGCATCACGCTGACGGTGGACGATTTCAAGTGCGTCCTGAAGATGCCGCGCGCGGTCGGCATCGGAGTCGTGGCGCACTACGTTATTATGCCGTTTCTCGGGTGGAGCATCGCGCATCTGCTGAAGCTGGAAACGCAATTCGCGGTCGGCTTGATCTTGGTTTCCTGCTGTCCCTGCGGCACGGCGTCGAACGTGGTGAACTATCTCGCCCGCTCGAACGTCGCGCTCTCGGTGCTAATGACCATGTGCTCGACCCTCATCGCCATTGTGATGACGCCGCTGTTGACGAAATGGCTCGCGGGCAAATATGTGCCGGTGGATGCGCTGGGACTATTCCTGAGCACGGTAAAAATCGTGTTGGCCCCTGTCATCGGTGGCGTGCTGCTGAACCGCTATGCCCCGCGGCTGGTGAAATGCGTCCTGCCGGTGTCGCCGCTGATATCGGTGCTGGTCATCACGCTGATCTGCGCGAGCATCATCGGCAGCAGCGCGAAGGACTTTGCGCGGTCCGGCGCGGAACTGATCCTGGCCGTGTTTCTCCTGCACACGGGCGGATTTTTCCTCGGCTATTTCGCGAGCCGCCTGCTGCGCTGCGACGAAGTGACGAGCCGGACGATTTCCGTGGAGGTCGGGATGCAGAACTCCGGCCTCGGCGCGGCGCTGGCGCGGGAACATTTCGCCGCGCTGCCGCTCGCGGCCTTGCCCTGCGCCATTTCGGCGACGTTCCATTCGGTCATCGGTAGCGTGCTGGCGGGGCTTTGGCGGTTGCGTCCGGTCAAAACGATAAGATAAAATCCCACCATGCCAGCGGTCATCGAGAACAAAATCCAGACGGCGCGCTCATTGTGTGAACAATGTGCGTGGCCGGAGGTGTTGACGTTCGCCCAGCAATGGCGCACCACTCATCCGGCGGAGGCCAAGGCTTTTTATTATCAAGCTATCGCGCTGGCGGCGCTGGGCCGTTTCGTGGAAGCGGAGACCAGTTACCGCCGCGCGCTGAAATTGGACGCGGCGGATTTTAAGACGTGGAACAATCTCGCCGCCCTGCTGTTTCAGGCGTTGAACCGGCCCGCCGAGGGCGCGCAGTGTCTGGCGCAGGCGTTGCAGATCGATCCGGGCAACCAGCTCGGCTGGGCGAACCTCGCCAGCATGAACGGCCAGCTTGGCCGCCACGCCCAGGCGCTGGATTGCGCGGAACGCGCGCTGGCGCTCGACCCGCACATGGTGGAGGCGCAGTTGCATCGCGCCCGGGCAGCGCAGGCCTTGGGCAAACCGGAAGTCGTTCGCGCGGCCAGCGAGGCGCTCGCCCAGCTGCCGTCGGAGAAGTTCCGTCGCGCCCGGTAAGGCGCGCTTGTCGACCCGAATATTTGTGCTAATTTTCCCCCGTGATTTACGACGCGTCACTCGACGGATTGCTGCAAAAAGTTTGGGACGGCCACCGTATTGACCGGACCGAAGCGAAGCGCCTGTATGCCCTGCCGCTGGAGGAGCTCGGCGCGCTGGCCGACCGCCGCCGCCAACTCGCGAAGGCCAAGGCTTACAACGGCCGCGGCAACGAAATCGTCTCGTTCAACGTGGACCGCAACGTGAATTACACAAATGTCTGCAATGTCTATTGCAAGTTCTGCGCATTTTACCGGACGGAGAAAGACGGTGATGCTTACGTCATCTCGCTGGCCGAGATGGATCAGAAGATCGCGGAAACCCTTGCGCTCGGCGGCACGCAGATCCTCATGCAGGGCGGCCATCATCCCAAGCTGACAAAGCAGTGGTATCTCGATCTCCTCTCGCACATCCAAAACAAGTGGCCGCAGATCAATATCCACGGCTTCAGCCCGAGCGAGTTCGTCCACTTTCGCGACGTGTTCAACGAACCGCTGGAAAAAATCATCGGCGACTTCAAAGCGGCGGGCCTTGGCTCGATTCCCGGCGGCGGCGGCGAAATCCTCGTGGATAGCGTCCGTCAGCGCGTCGCGCCGCTCAAGGCGATGAGCAACGACTGGCTCAAGGTCATGGATATCGCGCACAAATTCGGTTTGTATTCGAGCGCGACGATGATGTTCGGCCACGTCGAGACGATTGATGACCGCATCGAGCATCTTGACCGGCTGCGCGCGCAGCAGGACATTTCCCTGAAACGCGTGGCGGAATACGATGGCAATGGCGTGAAGCCTGCACATTTCACGGCATTCATCTGCTGGACGTTTCAGGCGGAGCATACCAAGCTCCGCGCCCCGACGGTGGGCGCGCACGAATATTTACGGACGCAGGCGCTGGGCCGTATCTATCTGGATAACTTCGAGAACATCCAAAGCTCGTGGGTGACGCAGGGTTTGGAGATCGGTCAGGTCGCTCTGAAATACGGGGCAAATGATCTCGGCAGCATCATGATCGAGGAAAATGTCGTCTCGCAGGCGGGCACGACGTTCCACATGACGGTGCCGGACATGCACCGTCTTATCAAAGATCTCGGCTATGAGCCGCATCAGCGCGACAACTGGTATCGGCTGGTGAATTGAGAATTTGATTGCCCGCCACCGTCAGCCGCGACCATCCTTTCACCATGGCAACTCCGTCCATTGCCCGGCAAATCACCAATCCCAAGACGCGCTTCAACTGGCGTGTCAGCGATGCCCTACGCTGGACGGTCGGTCGCTGGCGGGAATTGCAGGCCAAAATTTCCGGGCGCGGCTATTACTGCACCGTGCTGGCCGGGGAAGATGATTATAACCTCACCATCAATTCCGACCTGACGGTTTCGTGCAATTGTCAGGATACCGATGGCAGCGGCCACATCGGGGATCTGCGGAAGAACACGTTTGAGGAAATTTTCTTCGGCCCCACGGCGCAGCATTTTCGCGACGAGCTGGCGAAGGGCAAGCTGCCGATTGCCACCTGCGCGCGTTGCGCCATGAAGCGATTGCCCGCCAGCGGCGTCGCGCCGAAGCCGCATCTGCCCAATCGCGGCATCATGCTGGAGAACACCGTCCGCTGCAACGTGGACTGCATCGGCTGCGCCCGCGAAGGCGCGGCGAACATCCGAACCAGCAAACAGATGACGCTCGCGGAACTCACCCAGATGGGCGAACTCGTTGCTCGGCTGGGGATGAAGCAGTTGTTTTACCTGAATCTCGGCGAGCCATTTTTGTCGCCGAACATCTGCCAGGAACTGCCGATCTTGCGCCGGCAGAATCCCGACTGCCGCATCGTCGTTTCCACCAACGGCGTCCTGCTGAACACGGACGCGAAGCGGGAGGCGGCGTTAAGCTTGAGTCATATCTTGTTCTCGGTGCACGGCAACAGTAACGAGATGCTCGCCCGCTACATGCGCCGCAGCAATTTCGACAAGGCTTTCGAGGCGATGAAGCAAATGGTCGCCTACCGCGACGCGCGTGGAAAAAAACTGCCGGTGCTGGAGTGGAAATATGTCATTTTCAATTGGAACGATCGGCCCCAAACCATTGCGCGCACGATTGAAATGGCCAAGGAAATCGGTGTGGACATTGTCTCTTTCTGGCCAACGCACAATCCGTTTTACGGCTCATCGTGGCGCTGGCATCTCGGTGGCTTCAAAAACGTTGGCGTGTCTTGCTGGAAAGGGCGCGAGGTGATTCTTCGGCCTGAAAATATTCCAGCCAACCAGATTCACTGACGGGCGATTTTTGTAGTCGCACCGTTGCGGGTGATTCCGGTTTAGTAAAAGTCGCAGAGCATTTATATTCTCACAAACATCATGAAAAACAAATTCACCGCGGTCTTACTCTGCGCCAATCTTGCCGGCCTGATCTTTTCCCGCACCTCACGCGCCGCCGATAAGCTGGAGCTTTGGTATGACTGGCCCGCAACTAAATGGACCGAGGCGCTGCCGGTGGGCAATGGCCGCGTCGGCGCTATGATTTATGGCGGAGTGGCGGAGGAGCATATTCAGTTCAACGAAAGCACCGTCTGGACCGGACGACCGCACGAGTATCAGCACGATGGCGCGGTGAAGTTTCTGCCGCAGATGCGTGCCTTACTTAACGAGGGCCGAGCACTGGACCGCGAGGCGGCGGCGCTGGAAAAGCAGGGCCAAAAAGCCGAAGCCGCCGAGAAGGCCAAAGCCGCGCATGCCAAGCAGAAGGAGGCCGAGGATATTAGCGGCAGAGAATTCATGAGCGTGCCGCTGCATCAGAAGACGTATCAGCCGTTTGGTGATTTGCGAATCTCATTTCCCGCGCAAACGAACTTCTCTAATTATCGGCGTGATCTCGATCTCGACACGGCGGTTGCCCAGGTGAACTACCGCGTCGGCGACGTAAGCTTCACGCGGGAATGCTTTGCTACGTTTCCCGATCAGGTTCTGGTCTGGCGTGTGACCGCCGACAAAAAAGGCGGCGTCAGCTTCACGGCAAAACTCGACAGTCCGCACCCGTCGGCAAAATCCGCCCTGCGTCAGGGTGACCAGCTTGCGCTGTTCGGCCAGGTCGAAGAAGACGGCGTGAAATTTGAGTCGCGTCTGAAAGTCATCGCCCCCGGCGGCAAAGTGACGTTCAGCGAAAATGCCATCACGGTGGAAAATGCCGACAGCGCGACGCTCATTCTCGCTGCCGCGAGCAGCTTCAAAGATTACACCGACATCAGCGCCGATCCGTCGGCGCGGTGCGAGACCACCTTTGCCGCTGTGGCGGGAAAGGATTTTGCCGCGCTGCGTCAGGCGCACGTCGCGGATCATCGGGCGTTGTTCCAGCGCGTTTCGCTGGACCTCGGCAAAACCGCCGCCGCGAAATTACCGACGAACGAACGGCTCAAGAAATTCTCAACCGGCAACGACCCCGATCTGGCGGCGCTGACATTTCAATATGGACGTTATCTGCTTATCGCCAGCAGCCGCGCCGGCGGACAACCGGCGAATTTACAGGGCATCTGGAACGATTCGCTCAAGCCGGCATGGGACAGCAAATGGACGGTGAACATCAACACCGAGATGAATTACTGGCCGGCGGAAATCGGCAACCTGTCTGAATGCACGGCGCCGCTGTTCGATATGATTGCGGATTGCGCGGTCACGGGGCAAAAGACGGCGCAGGCGCATTACGGGGCGCATGGCTGGGTGCTGCATCATAATACCGATCTCTGGCGTGGCACGGCACCGATCAACGCCAGCAACCACGGCATCTGGGTCAGCGGTGGCTCGTGGTTGTGCCAGCATTTGTGGGAGCATTATCTCTTTACCGGCGATAAACCATTTCTCGCTTTGCGCGCGTATCCGCTGATGAAAGCGGCGGCGATTTTCTTCACGGAATATCTGTCACGCGATCCGATCACCGGCAAATTGATCAGCGGACCCTCCAATTCACCTGAGCAGGGCGGGCTCGTGATGGGGCCGACCATGGATCATGAAATCATCCGCGCACTGTTTGCCAACACCGCCGCCGCCGCCCGTATTCTGGGCCGCGATGAGGCGCTGGCGGCGCAACTGGATTCGTTGCGGCAGGAAATCGTGCCGCAACAAATCGGTCAATACGGACAATTGCAGGAATGGGTTGAGGACAAGGATGAACCGAAAAATCATCATCGCCACGTTTCGCATTTATGGGCCGTCTACCCCGGCAACGAAATCACGCCGGCGCAGACCAACCTGTTTGCCGCCGCCCGGCAATCGCTGATTTACCGCGGCGACGAAGCGACGGGCTGGAGCATGGGCTGGAAAATCAATCTCTGGGCACGCTTTCTCGACGGCGACCATGCCAACCAAATGTTGAAGCTCCTGCTCAAGCCGATTGCGGATCGCGGCACGATGGGCGGTGGTGGCATGTATCCGAATTTGTTCGACGCGCATCCGCCGTTCCAGATTGACGGAAATTTTGGCGCGACTTCCGGCATCGCCGAAATGCTGGTGCAAAGCCAGAACGGCGAAATCGTCCTGCTACCGGCGCTGCCGCAGGACTGGCCCAATGGAAAAGTTTCTGGCCTCCGTGCCCGGGGGGGCTTTGAAATAAGCCTTGAATGGAAAAATTGCCAACTCCTTTCCGCCACCCTGCGCTCGTTGCTCGGCAATCCGGCGAATGTACGATACGGCATGGTCACACGCCCCATTGCCGCCAAGGCGGGTGAAGTGTTTAAATGGAATTGAAACTGCGCTTCATCGTCCCGCGCGATAAGCCCGCGGTGTGAGCTTAAACCGCTGGCGAAAGGCCGTGGCAAAATACTGGCTGGAATTGAAGCCGTTTTGGAACGCGATTTCAGTCACCGGCAGCGCGCGATTTTCCATAAGCTGCCGTGCGGCGCGGTTCAGGCGGCATTGGTTCAGGTATTCCACCGGTCCGTTGTTGACCAGTTCGCGACAGTATTTTGAAAAGGCGGTGATGCCCATGCCGCAATGTTCCGCCATGGTGTCGAGGGTCCACGGCTCGCGGCTGCTTGCCGCGTTTTCCGCGAGGTCACGCAGGAAAAGCTCGACCGTGCGCCGGCGCGACGTCAGTTCCGGGTTCTGATGCTTCTGTTGCGCGGTGAGTGCCGTCAGGATGCCGAGCAAGAGCTGGTTCAAGAGCGTCAGCATTCTTGATTCCACGTGTGGATTATCCCACTTCATCACGCCATCCGACAAACCGCGAAACGCGGCGCCAAGTTCCGGGGAGGATTGCCAGACGGCGTTTTCATTGTGCCGTAGTTTCCGGGTCAGTTCAGTTTTGTCAGCCTCGGTCAAGGTCACCCAGCGCGGCCAGCGCCAATCCTGGCTTGGTCGCCGCACGCCAACATCGAAGATGAGCCAGTGGAGCTTTCCCGGCCCGATGTTGGGCGCACCAAGTTTGTGGAGCTGCCACGGGCGGGTGATGGTAAAATGGCCGGAGCGAAGTTCAAAATGCTTCATCTCGACAGAAAAGGCCATGGCGCCGGTTTCTAGAAAACAGATTTCCAAGCCCTCATTCCGGTGCGCCTCCAGCCCCCAATCCTGGGCTCCGGCGCCATTCCAGAACCCGATGCTGGTGATGCCCGGCAACTGTTCAGGCTTCAATAAAATGCCTGGATAATGGCCCTTTGAAAGCGCATGCATCTGAATCTTGCCGCCGCGAACGGCGGCGGACTGTGGCGCGCAGGTGTCAATTTTGAAGCGGGCTTTATGCCCCTGGTAAATTGGCGCGTTCAACGGCTGCACAAATGTTCAATATTATTCGCTGAATGAAAATGCAATCTTTTTGAGAAGCTGTCTGTCATCATTTTTTTAAATCCCGTAATTCAACCAATAGAATCATGTTGAAAACCAACAAAACACATTTGCGTGGCCGGCGTCATTCGTCTCGGGCGTTTACGTTAATTGAACTACTGGTAGTCATCGCCATCATCGCCATCCTGGCGGCGATGCTGCTTCCGGCATTGAGCAAGGCCAAGCAGAAGGCCACGATGACCATTGATCGCAACAACCAGAAACAAATGGTGCTGGCCTGGACGATGTATGCCGCCGATTTTCAGGATGTGATGCTCCCTTACGTGAATGGCGCGGCCAGTTATAATGGGGCGGGATACTATGTTGCCACCACCATTGCGGCGGGAACCAGTGCCGATGTGGCTGAAGCCCAAACCATTAATCAGTTCAACGCCACTTCGCCGCTTTATACCTATCTGAAAAATGCAAAGATGCTGCATTGTCCAGGCGATATGCGTTATCAGCGGCTCGCCGTGGGGTCGGGTTGGGCATATTTCAGCTATTCCCGCGTCGATGCGATTTCCGGGATGGGCTGGAACGGACAGGTGCCATTCCAAAAACTGGGCTCGGTGACCCCGCCCACCATGGCCACCATTTTTCTGGAAGAGTCCGACCCGCGGGGTTACAACAATGGCACTTGGGTGATCCAAGCTTCCGGGTGGGTGGATCCCTTTTCAATTTTTCACGGCCACAGCAGCACCCTGTCCTTTGCTGATGGCCATGTGGAATCACACAACTGGATGGATTCCAGAACCATTCAGGCCGCTACAGCGGCGGCCAATGGCAACACGGCCGCCACGTTTTACTGGCCGGGTGGTGATAAAACTAATCCTGATTTTGTCTGGATGTGGGATCATTATCGCTTTCAAAGTTGGGCACCGTTGCCGTGATGCCAACGCCCTCACTTAAGGTATTGGCTGCGCGCAAAGTTGGTGGTATCCCAATTTGCAAACGCCACCGAAATACTTCCGACCTCGCAATATTTCAGGGTAGCCGTTATCTGGTTAAAACCGTTTTAACAAAAAAATCAAACTATGAAAATAGCACGTGTCCAATATCTGCTGATGCTAGTAGGCGTTTTATCGGCAATTTCTAGCCTAAACGCAGAATCTACAAAACCCGCCGCCCACGACTGGCCGGCCGCCAGTCCCGCTGCCGTCTCACACTGGCAATCGCTGCGTTTTGGTATGTTCATTCACTGGGGACCCGTGAGTTTGACTGGGCATGAAATCGGCTGGTCACGGGGCGCACAGACGCCGGTGGAGGTTTATGACAATCTCTACAAGCAGTTTAACCCGACAAACTTCAACGCCGACGAATGGGTGAGCATCGCCAAGGCCGCCGGCATGAAATACATCATCTTGACCACGAAACACCACGACGGATTTTGCCTCTGGGACACGAAGCTGACTGATTACAATATCATGCACACTCCGTTTCACCGCGACGTAGTGAAGGAACTCGCCGCCGCGTGCAAAAAGCAGGGCATCGAATTCGGCGCGTATTATTCCGTGACGGACTGGTATGACCAGAACTGGCCAGTGACCAGTCCCGCCGGCAGGGTGAAGCGCGAAAAATCTGATCTCGATGCCTACGAAAAATATCTGCAAGGCCAGATCACCGAGCTCATCAATAATTACGGACCGCTCATCACCATCTGGAATGATGTGTCAGCCATGTATGGCAAGCGCGGCGCGGCCACCATCAAAATGGTTCGCGAACTGCAGCCGGATATCCTCATCAACAACCGCACCGGCGACGGCGGCGATTACGATACGCCCGAGCAGAAGATCGGTAAGTTTCAGCTCGACCGTCCGTGGGAGTCCTGCATGACCGTTTCGGCGCACAACGCCTGGGCGTGGGGCGGCGCGAACGACGGCGTGAAATCCACTGCGGCGTGCTTGGACATGCTCATCCGCGGCTCGGGCGGTGACGGGAATATACTGCTCAATGTCGGGCCGCGCCCGGACGGCATGATTGATCCGGCGCAGGCGAATTTGCTGAAAGCCGTTGGCGCCTGGCTTGCCAAAAACGGCGAGAGTATTTACGGCACCCGCGGCGGTCCCTGGAAACCAACCAAATCTCTCACCAGCACGCGCAAGGGGAACACCATTTATCTCCACGTCATGAAATCGGAAACCGGCCGGATCGAATTGCCCGCCTTGCCGGCGAAAATCAATTCCGCTGAGCTGCTCAACGGCGGCAAAGTGGAGTTCAGCCAGAAAGACGGCAAATTGTCCATCCTCATTCCGCAGTCCGCGCTGGAACCGGTCGACACGATTGTGAAGCTGGAAGTGGATCGTCCGGCGGCGGAAATTCCGGTGATCACACCCGCTGCCGACATCAAAGCTCACGCTTCGAATGTTTTTCAGAAAGAAGAAGCGGAATACGGCGCACAGCAGGCCTTTGACAACGACTCGCAGACGCGCTGGGCCACGGACAGTGGCACGAAGCAGGCGTGGATTGCTGCCAATTTGGGCAAACCCGCGACGATTCAAAGCGTCCGCATCCAGGAAGCCCCGAGCTACGCCGACCGCATCACGAAGTTTGAGTTTCAATACCGCGATGGCGGCGATTGGAAGACGATATTCAGCGGCACGAAAATCGGCGACCGTTTTCAGAAGAAATTTGCGCCGGTGAAGGCGCAGGAATTCCGCCTAAATATTCTCGATGCCACCGAAGGCCCGACCATAGCGGAAATTGAACTGGTGGAAAAATGAGATGAAACGGGGACTCCTCGCCAGCCTGGCTTTGCTCGGAGCCGTCGCTTTTGCGGCGGAAACGAATGCGCCGCCGCGGGCGCCCGATCCGGCTTCGCTCGTATCATCCGGCTTCGCGCGGGCCGACCGTTTGGCTTGGTGGCGCGAGGCGCGGTTCGGGATGTTCATCCACTACGGCCCGGTGACACTTACCGGCCAGGAAATCAGTTGGTCGCGCGCCAATTCCAATCCAAACTGCCCGAACAAGGGCAAGACGCCCGTTGAGGTTTACGATAATCTTTACAAGGAATTCAACCCCACCAATTTCAATGCCGCAGAATGGGCCGGTGTGGCCAAGATGGCGGGCATGAAATACGTCGTGCTCACCGCGAAGCACTGCGACGGTTTTTTGTTGTGGGATTCCAAAGTGGACGGTTACAACATCACCGCCACACCGTTTAAGCGCGATCTCTGTGCGGAACTGGCGAGAGCCGTGCGCGCCGATGGACTCAAGATTGGTTGGTATTTTTCACCGATGGACTGGCGCGATTCCGATTGTCGCTCGACAAACAACGCTCGCTTTGTTTCCAAGATGCAGGGTGAATTGCGCGAGCTGCTTTCCAACTACGGCAAGGTAGATGTGCTGTGGTTTGATAGCGATGGCCGCCCCGCCATGTGGGACGCACCGACCACCTATCCGTTGGTGCGCGGTTTGCAGCCGCAGATCATCATAGACAACCGGTTGGAGATGGGCACGCAAGCGGAATGGCTCAAACAAGGCTATCTGCGCGAGAATGAGGATTATTACACACCGGAGCAACGTATTGGCGGCTACGACGACCAGCGGCCGTGGGAAACTTGTATGACGATTTGCCGCCAATGGTCCTGGAAGCCGGACGACAAAATGAAGTCACCTGTAGAAGTCGTCAGTATTCTTTGCCGCGTGATCGGCGGCGATGGCAACTTGCTTTTAAACGTCGGCCCGATGCCGGATGGCCGCATCGAACCGCGCCAAGTGGAAGTGCTGAAGCAAGTCGGCGCGTGGATGAAAGTGAACGGCGAAAGCGTTTACGGCACACGCGGTGGCCCGTGGAAGCCGGCGGCCGGCGTCACCAGCACGCGCAAAGATAATGTGATCTATGTTCAGATCCTGAACGCGGTTGACGATACGGTTGAGCTTCCGCTGATTCCGCGCCGGATCAAATCGGCCGCGGTTCTGGGCGGCGGTAAAGTTAAAATCGAAACGTGCGATGGGAAAATTATTCTCCATTTTCCGAACCACCGTGATGATCTTGCCATAGTCATCAAATTGAAACTGGACGGTTCCGCGATGGACATCCCCGCGTTGGATTTACCCGTAGAAGTTTCCCCAAAAAATTCCACCAAATAAGGTGAGCCTAAAATCGTTCGCATGAAAAACATCAGTGCCATCGACCTCATCATCATCGTGCTTTACCTCGCCGGCATCGTCGGTGCGGGGGTGTGGGTGGGATTGCGCAAGCGCCAGGGCAGCGAGGCGGGCAGTTATTTTCTCGCCGGCAACACCTTGAGTTGGTCGTCCATCGGACTGGCGCTGTTTGCGACGAACATCTCCTGTCTGCACCTGGTCAGCCTGGCGCAGGCGGGCTACGACTCCGGTTTGCTCATGGGTAATTTCGAGTGGCTCGCTGCTTACACGCTGATTGTATTAAGCCTGTTCTTCGTGCCTTTTTATATGCGAGCGAAAGTGGCGACACTGCCGGACTTTCTCGAAAAAAGATATTGCACCGAATGTCGTGACTGGCTCGCGGGACTCTCGATGTTGACGGCAATCATCTTCAACATCGCCTTTCCGCTTTCGACCGGTTGGCTCGTGCTGCATGGTGTTTTCGGCATTGATAAATGGGTTTGTATCATCACGTTGACGACGCTCACGGCGATCTACACCATTCTTGGCGGACTCTCGGCGGTGGTGCTCACGGAGACGATTCAAGCCGTTATTTTGCTAACCGGTTCCATCATCATCACCGCGCTGGCCTACACCAAAGTCGGCGGCTGGCATGGCATGACCGATCAGCTTAACGCCAGCGGCGAAACCATCAAGTTGACCATGCTGCGGTCGCCAGCCGACGAACCCGGTCTCCCATGGTATGCGGTGTTGCTGGGCTATCCGGCGTTGAGCATCTGGTATTGGTGCGCCGACCAGACGATTGTTCAACGCGTGCTCGGCGCGAAGGATGAAAACCACGCGCGCACCGGCCCACTGTTTTGCGGACTCATCAAGGTGTTTCCGGTGTTCGTATTTATCCTGCCCGGCCTGATGTTTCTGACCATGATTCAAGGTGGCAAACTCGATGGCCTCGCGCAACTGCGCGTTCGCAGCGAACAAACCGTCGCCGCTTCCGGCAAACAGTATCAACTCGAACTCACCGGCAAGGTGCTTGGTGGGCAAACGCAAAAAATCAGTTTCACCGATGGCCAGGCTCCGCTCGACTTGACCAAGGAACTTTCCAACGACGGTCAGCCGCTCACGCTGATGACCGGCCTTGATGCAAAAAAACTCGTCCTGCCCGCGAACGTCACCGTGATGACGTCGAAGGAAACCTACGGCCTGATGATCAAGAACTTGATGCCCGTCGGTTTGTTTGGCGTCATGGCGGCGGCGTTGATGGCGGCGCTCATGGGCAACCTAGCCAGCGCGTCGAACTCCATCGCCACACTGTTCAGCTATGATTTGTGGCGACGCTTTCGCCCGGCCACACCGGAGCACCGGCTCGTTTTGATCGGTCGGCTGGCCTCACTCGCGGCGTTCTTGCTCGGCATCGGACTGGTGCCGTTGCTCGACAATTACAAGAGCATTTTCGCCGGTATCAACGACATCATCGCACACATCGCGCCGCCGGTTTCGTGCGTGTTCGCACTGGGAGTATTCTGGCCGCGCGCGTCGGCATTCAGCGCCAAGTGGACGATGTGGGTCGGCTCGCTGACCGGCGCGCTCGTGTTCACCGGCAAGACGCTGCACGTCTGGAAGCCGGAAACCTTTGGCTGGATTCCAGGATTTATCTATCTAACGCCGTTCATGCTCATGGCGTTTTACCTGCTGTGCTTTTGTATCGTGTTGCAAGTGTCGCTGACGCTGCTGCGGCCGAAACTCGCGGCCGAAGATCCGCAGAAGCTTTACTGGCCGCATCCGTTCGACGCGCTGAAATCGCCCGGCTGGCCAGGGCTGGCGAATTACAAATTTCTCGCCGCGATGGTCTTCATCGCCATGTGCGTGCTCTATTACATTTTCCGTTAAACCAAACCACTCAAAGAAATGTCATTCAACTACAAAACCAAAACTGTTTTTGCCGCACTAGCCGCCGTTGCGGTTATTGCTCTCCCCAGCCGGGCGAGTGACGCCGCGCTGGCCGAACAGTTGAAGTCCATTGACCAGACGATGGCCAAAGGCCCGTTCCAACCCGAATGGGACTCGTTGAAAGCGCACCAGGATCCCGAGTGGTTTCGCGACGCGAAGTTCGGCATCTACACGCACTGGGGGCCGGTGACCGTCGGTGCGGAAGACGGGCCGTCCGGCGGGCAATGGTATGGCCACAGCATGTATGACACGAACAGTCCGACGTTCCGCTATCACCAGAAAAAATTCGGCGACCAACACACGGTTGGCTACAAAGACATGGTGCCGAAGTTCACAGCGGAGAAATTCAACGCCGAAGCCTGGGCGGAATTGTTCCTGAAGGCCGGCGCGAAATTCGCCGGCCCGGTGGCCGCGCATCACGATAATTTCGCCATGTGGGATTCACGGCTCACGCGCTGGAACAGTCAAAACATGGGGCCGCACCGCGATATCACTGGTGAACTCGAAAAGGCCATTCGTGCTCTCGGGATGAAATTCATTATGACGTTTCATCACGGCTATGCGTGGCGCTACTTTGAACCCGCATTCAAGTTTGATGCGGCCGACGGGCAAAACGCCGATCTTTACACCGAAGTTCACGCGCCCAAAGCACCGCCCAGCCAGCACTTTCAGGATATGTGGCTGGCGATGGTAGACGAAGTATTAAGTAAATATCAGCCCGATCTCATCTGGTTTGATTTTGAATTTTTTGCGGTCATTCAACCGGAATATCAGCAGAAACTTTTCGCCACGGCCTACGATTGGGCGGCCCAAAACAACCGCACCCTCGGGGTCTGCCAGAAATCGCGCGACATCCACAAATACACCAGCATTCTGGATTTTGAACGCGGACGCGAAGACAAGTTGGTGCCGTATCCGTGGCTGACGGATTCGATGGTCGGCGACTGGTTTCACCGGAAATCCACAACTTACAAATCCGTCAGCACGCTGGTTGGTATGCTCGTGGACATCGTGTCCAAAAACGGCTGTCTGCTCCTGGATGTCGGGCCGGCGGCGGACGGCACGATTCCGCCAACGGCGCGTGAACGCCTGCTCGGCATGGGTGACTGGCTGCGCGTCAACGGCGAGGCGATTTACAGCACACGTCCTTGGAAAATTTATGGCGAAGGGCCGACGAAACAGGCCAAGACCGGAGGCTTTAGCGAAAACGCCGACCAGCCGTTCACCGCACAGGACATCCGTTTCACGACGAAGGTCGATGCGCTTTACGCGATTGCGCTAGCGGTGCCACAAGGCGAAGTAAAAATCTATTCACTCAGCCTCGCAGCCGGGAAAATTGATGCCATCACACTGCTCGGCAGCGATGCAAAGCTGGATTGGAAACAGGATGCCGACTCGCTCACTATTCAGCCTGTCGAGAAATGGCCTTGCCCGCACGCCGTCGCTTTCAAGATCACGTTCAAGAAATAACCAACTAAACATTGCATGAAAAAAATTATCCAAAACATATTGCCACTACTGGGGCTGTTCGTTTTGATCGGGTGCGCCACCCCGCAGCCGCAAGTCACGCGCTATGCTTGGGTCACCGGCCTGAAGCCGGATAAGGCCGAGCGCTACGAGGATTTGCACGCACATCCGTGGCCGGCCGTGAATCAAATGATCAAAGCCTGCCACATTCAGAACTTTTCCATCCACGAACGCGAGATCAACGGCCAGCTTTATCTGTTCGCATATCTGGAATATGCCGGCACAAATTTCGATGCCGATATGAAACACATGGCGGCCGATCCGGAGACCGTGCGCTGGTGGAAAGAAACCGACCCGTGCCAATCGCCGCTACCGGATGCCGCCGCCAAAGGGAAAATCTGGAGCGACACCAAGGAGGTCTATTTTCTGCCGTGAAGTCGCTTGTGTTACAACAACCCGGCGCGTTCGCCTGGACCGATGTCGCCGAGCCGAGGCCCGCCAGCGGCGAAGCCCTCGTGCGCGTGCGCCGATGCGGTGTCTGCGGCACGGATATCCACGCGTTTGCGGGCAAGCAGCCGTTCTTCAGCTACCCGCGCCGACTCGGACATGAGCTGTGCGTCGAAATTATTTCGGCGCCGGCCAACAGCGGTCTGTCGGCCGGGGATCTCTGCGCGGTCGAGGCGTATTACTTTTGCGGCACATGTCCGGCCTGTCATGCGGGTAAGACCAATTGCTGCAAAAAACTCAGAGTCCTTGGCGTGCATATTGACGGCGGTCACGCGCCGTTGATGACTGTGCCGGTGGATCAGTTGCATCGTGCCAACACACTTTCGCCGGAGCAAATTGCGCTGGTCGAACCACTGGTCATTGGCGCACATGGGGTGGAACGCGCCGCGCCAAAACCTGGCGAGCCGACGGTCATCATCGGTATGGGGCCGATTGGATTGTCCGCGGCAATTTTTGCCAAGGCCGCCGGCGCGAATCTGGTGTGCGTGGATGTGCAGGCCAACCGTTTGAATTTTGCCTGCGAGAAAATGCAACTTGGCAAAGCCATTTCGGCCGACGCCAATCTCGGGGCAAATCTTCAGAAACATTTCGGCCAGTTGCCGTCGGTGCTGATCGATGCCACCGGCAATTCAGCTGCGATGCGCGGAACATTTCAACTCGCCGAGCACGGTGGTCGGATTGTGTTTCTCGGCTTGTTCATCGGCGAGCTGGCGTTTGACGACCCGAATTTTCATCGTCGCGAGCTGACCTTGATGGCCAGTCGCGCCGGCTTGAGCGGCACCTTCCGTGAAGTCATCCGGCTCATGGAAACTAAGAAAATTAATGTGCTGCCGCTCATCACGCACCGGTTTGGTTTCTTTGATACAGCGGAGCGGCTGCCGCAAATTCACCGCGAAGCCGGACTCGTCAAAGCCATGATTGATTTCGACAACATAATTTAAAATGAAAATTACCAAACTTGAACCCATTATTCTCCACGCTCCCGTCACGCGCGGCGGCATTGCCGACAGCACGCACAAACTTTCCCACTGGGGCGCGCCTGGCGTGGCGATCCACACCGACACTGACCACATCGGCTACGGATTTTCCGGCACGCATGCCCATCTGCCGACCGACCGGCTGATCGTGGATTGCATCATCCACAGTTTCGGCCCGCTGCTGCTGGGCGAAGACCCGCGCGAAGTTTTGTCACTTTGGGAAAAACTGCACAAGCAGGCGGAAATTTACTGGGTCGGCCGTGCCGGCATCACGCATCTGGCGCTCGGTGCGATTGATATTGCGCTGTGGGATTTGAAATCCAAGGAAGCCGGCGTGCCGCTGTGGAAACTGCTCGGCGGTTCGGCAAAGAAAAAAGTCGAGGCCTACAACACCGACGGCGGCTGGCTGAACTGGCCCTTGAAAACGGTCGTGTCCGACTGCAAACGGCTCGTGGAAAAAGAAGGCTACCGCGCGGTGAAATTGAAAGTCGGTGGGCCGAATCCGCGCGAGGATTTGCGCCGCGTCGAAGCCGTACGCAAGGCGCTCGGGCCGGAGATCCGGATCATGACGGACGCGAATGGCCGCTGGACTTTGCCACAGGCAATGCAGACCGCCGGACGTTTGAAAGATTTCGACATTGTGTGGATTGAGGAGCCGATTTATTTCGACGATGTGGAAGGTCACCGCCGTTTGGCCGAGGCCATTGAAACGCCAATTGCGCTGGGCGAACAGCTTTACACCGCATCCGCGTTTCGCGATTTCATCCATGCCGGCGCGGTGCATTACGTCCAGCCGGACGTGGTGCGGTTGGCGGGCATCACCGAATTCTGGCAGGTCGCAGACATGGCGCGCTGCTACAGCCTGCCGGTGGTTCCGCATGTCGGTGATATGTGCCAGGTGCATCAGCACCTTTGTTTCGCGCATGCGGCGTGTTCGCTGCTCGAATACATACCATGGCTGCGTGACTGGATGGAAACCCCGGCAAAGATTGTGGACGGCTTTTACATCGCGCCCGAATCGCCCGGTGCCGGCATGACGCCGAGCAAGAAGGCGCTCAAGACGATCAATAAAATTTAAATTTTCCGATGAACTCAGAAACGCCATTTCGACTCGAAGGTGAAACCGCGCTCATCACCGGCGGCGGCACGGGCATCGGCTTGGGCATTGCGCGGTGCTTGGTCAAGGCTGGCGCGCGCGTGGTGCTGGTTGGCCGGCGCGAAAGTGAATTGGCCAAAGCCGGCGCGGAGTTGGGCACGAACGCGTCGTTCGTCGCGCAGGATGTGACGCGCTTTGACGAAATACCGGCTTTGGTGCAGCGCGCCGAACAAGCCGCAGGCACCCCGATTTCCATTCTCGTGAACAATGCCGGCGTGCATCTGAAAAAATTCGCCGTGGACACCACGCCAGAAGAATTTCAAACCATATTCACCACGCACGTTCTCGCCGCGCACGCGCTGACGCGGGCGCTGATTCCCGGCCTGGTCGCGCGCGGGCGCGGCTCGATTCTGTTCACCTCCTCGATGGCCGCGTTCATGGGCGTGCCGCAGGTCATGGCTTACGCCGCGGCGAAGAGCGCGTATTTCGGCATGGTTTCCACGCTCTCGGCGGAACTCGCGGCGAAAGGTGTGCGCGTGAATGCCATCGCGCCCGGCTGGATTTTCAGCGAGATGTCGCGCAAGGCCCTCGACAACGATCCGGCGCGCAAATCCAAAGTGATGTCCCGCATTCAAATAGGGCGGATGGGACAGCCGGAGGACATCGGTTGGGCGGCAGTTTATCTCTGCTCCTCCGAAGCGAATTATGTCACCGGTGTCATGCTGCCGGTGGATGGCGGCGCGGCTGTGGGATTTTAAAAAAGGAATGTTTTATGTTACTGAAGGATAAAGTAATTTTTCTCACCGGTGGCTCGACCGGGATCGGCTGGGATTGTGCCAAGGCCTATGCAGTGGAGGGCGCAAAAGTAGTGCTCGTAGCGCGCGGCAAAGAAGCCGTTGAAAAAGCCGCCGCCGAACTTGGCCCACAGCATCTGGGCATGGCGTGTGATGTCTCGCGTGGCGAGGAAGTGAAAGCCGCCTTGGCCGCGACGCTCTCCCGCTACGGCAAGCTGGACGCCGTTCACAACAACGCCGGAATCGGCGCGCCATCAAAAGCATTGCATGAAACCAACGAGGCGGAATGGGACGCGTTGTTCGACATCAATCTGAAAAGTGTGTTTCACACTACCCGCCACGCTTTCGGCGCGCTCAAGGCCAGCAAGGGTTGCATCCTGAACACCAGCAGCCTGGTCGGCGTGATGGGACAGGAAATTCACGCCGCTTACACCGCAACGAAAGGCGGCATGAATGCGCTCACCAAATCCATGGCGCTGGATTATGCCAAGCACGGGATCCGCGTGAACGCCGTTTGTCCCGCCGGCACGTGGACGCCGATGCTCCGCCAATGGTGTGCCGCGCAGCCGGATCCAGGTTCCATCGAGCGGTATCTCGACGAGATTCATCCACTGGGTTATTGCCCGGAAGGCGATGTCATTGCCGATCCGTGCGTATTTTTGCTTTCAGACAAGGCGCGGTTTATCACTGGCCACATCATGCACGTCAGCGGCGGGGCGGAACTCGGCTATCGCCGACCGCTTTGATTTATCAAAATAATCCGACGCAATGAGCCGGCCAGTTTCCATCGTAGATTCGCATGTGCATTTTTGGAATCCGCAGCGGTTGAATTATCCGTGGCTTGCGGGCTTGTCGGCGCTGAACCGTGACTATTTGCCGGACGAGTATTCGGTGGCGACACAGAATTGCGGCCTCAATAAATTGATATTCGTCGAGTGTGGCTGCGAGCCAACTCAAAGCCATGCCGAAGTGAAATGGATTTCCGAACTCGCGGCGCGCGAAGTCCGCATCAAAGGAATTGTCGCTCATGTTTCATTGGAACGCGGCATCGCCGCGCGTGGTGAACTGGCCGCGCTCGCGCGGATTCCGCTCGTGAAAGGTGTGCGCCGGAATTTGCAGGGAGAAGCGGATCTGTTTTTTTGTTTGCAGCCGGACTTCCTCGCCGGCGTGCGCGCATTGGCGGATTTCAATTTCAGTTTTGACTTGTGTGTTGTCCACCGACAGTTGCCAGCGGTGATTGAATTGGTGCGGTGTTGTCCTGAAATCAAATTCATTCTTGATCACTGTGGCAAGCCCGCCATTCATGAGCGCCAGCTTGATCCGTGGCGTCAGCAAATTTGTGAACTGGCCGCGCTGCCAAATATCGCGTGTAAAATTTCCGGCCTGCTTACCGAAGCCGATTGCGCCAACTGGAAGCCAGCCGATCTTAAACCATATATTCAGCACATCCTGGACAGTTTCAGTTTTGACCGCGTGCTGTTCGGCGGCGACTGGCCGGTGCTGAATCTTGCGGGAGATTATTCGCGCTGGCTGGGGGTGCTGGATTTTTGCCTGGCGGGCACTAGTGAAAGGGACTTAAAAAAACTATTTCAAACCAACGCGGAAAAGTTCTATCGTATCTGAAACCTATGGCGGCCATTGAAGGAATTTTTGTCCCGAACATCGTGCCTTACGATGCGCAGGGCCGCATCAATGAGGACGAATTGCGCCGCATCATCCGCTGGCTCGTCGGCAAGGGCGTCACGGGTTTTTATCCGAACGGCAGCATGGGCGAGTTCATCCGCCTGACTTACGAGGAACGCAAGCTCGTGCTAAAAATCGTCGTCGAAGCGGCGGCGGGCAAACCCATCCTCGCCGGCGCGGCGGAGCCGAACGTGGATTTGGTTTTGGAGATGTGCCGCTACTGCGCGGATCTCGGCTGTCGCGCGGTCTCCATCACCGGACCGTATTATTACAAGCTCACGCAGGAAAGCATTGAGCAATACTTCCGGGAAATCGCCGCCAAGTCGCCGATAGACATCGTGGTCTATAACATTCCCGTCTTTGCGAATGAAATTTCGATTCCCGTTTTAAAGCGGCTCGCGCTGGACTGTCCGCGCATCGTTGGCACGAAGGACACCAGCAAGGATATGTGTCGCTTCCAGCAAGCTTTGCAGGAGATTAAGCCGCAGCGGCCGGACTTCTCGGTGCTCATCGGCTGGGAGGAGTTGCTCTGCACCGCGATGTTCATGGGTGCGGACGGCGGCACGCTATCCAGCGGCGGGGTCGCACCCGAAGTGGTGATGAAACTTTACAACGAAGCCCGCGCCGGCAAATGGATGGACGCCAAGCAGACGCAATTCAAACTACTGGAACTGTTTTCGCTGATGGTTGGGGCGCCGAATTTTCCCGAAGGGTTTCGCCAAGGCTACGAACTGCGCGGCTTCAAGGCCGGTCACGCGCGGTTTCCGCTTTCCGTGCACGAGGAAAAACTTGTCGTAGAGATGCGCGGCAAACTGGCGTGCGTGCTGGCGGACTGCGGTTTTGCGGAAGCGGCGGGCGAATGCCGGCGCGCCGATTGCACGGCCACCGGAATTACACCCAGCCGGTTGGAAATTGAAAACCTTGTCCGCAAAGTCATGGGCCAAATGTTAACTCGCCAAAATTAAAAGGCGCATCGCTCTAGTGGCAGGGGAAGATTGTTTCTGAATGAAAACCGCGGCCTCATTCTTTCGCTATTTCCCCGTGAGCGGGCGTGACCGGAAATGGGGTCTTTTTACCACGACGGTCGGCGAATCGCGTATAGCGCCGCATTCGGCCTATCCGCCCGGCGGACATCCCAAAAAGTTCGCTTTCGACTGGCGGCACGGGCGCATTCTCGACAGCTTTGCTCTGGTTTATATCTCAAGCGGGCGTGGAAAATTTGAATCGAAGCCAAAGTTCTCGGCCGTCATCGAACCCGGCGACGTGTTTCTTTTATTCCCTGGTGCTTGGCATCGATACACCCCCGATCGGGAAACCGGCTGGCACGAACACTGGATTGGCTTTGACGGCGACCTTGCCCGGCGCTGGCAGAAACACAAATTTATTTCCGCCCAAAACCCGGTCCTCAAGATCAATGCCGAGGACACCATGCTCGCGACGTTCAGCCACGTAATGCAATCGGTCCGCGCCAACCGTCCGGCGCTCCAGCAGGTGCTCGCCGGCGCGACGGCGAGCCTGCTCGGACTTTATTATTCCGCGCAACAGTCGCCGCCCGCTTGCGGAACGCAAGATTCCAACGCCGTTGAGCTGGCCATCGCCCGCATCCAAAACGATTTCGCCCGGGCGCTGGACATGAAATTGTTAGCCCAAGAACTCGGCGTCGGCTACAGCTGGTTCCGCAGCAACTTCACCACACACACCGGCTTGAGTCCGCACCAATACTTGCTGGAATTGCGCCTCGTTCGCGCCCGAAACCTGTTGACGGAAACGGAACTTTCGATCAAGGAAATTGCCGTGCAAACCGGATTTGAGGATGAGCACTATTTCTCGCGCTTGTTCCGGCAGAAATTAAATCTCACACCGAGCCAGTGGCGCCGCCACCGGCGCGAATAGGCTTGGCTCCGCGGTTTTAGCTTGGCAAAAAATCCACGAGATTTGTCATTCTGTCCCTTGTTGGAAAACCTGAAGCTTGGGAAACTACCGCCACATATTTCCGATGAAAATCACCGACATCAAACTCTACACCATTAAATCCGGCGACACCGGCGCCCGCGGTGCCGCCATGGGCGAATCGCAATACTGGGGTGGCGGCTGGCAGGCCCAGACGCTCATCTCCAACCCCATGTCAGTTCACCCGAAATACGCGCGCGTCCGTTCGCTGTGGATGGGCGGCGGGCAGGACCCGTTCGTCATTGAAATTTTCACAGACGAAGGCGTGAGCGGCTTTTGCGCAAACTATGGCGGGGGCGCATTCGCGTGCAGCGTCATCGAGCAACATCTGAAACGCTTTCTCATCGGCCAGGACCCGTTCAACATCGAACTCATCTGGGATCAGATGAATCGCTCTACGTTGCCCTACGGCCTCGGCGGTGTCACCAGCATGGCGATGGCCGGCGTGGACATCGCGCTTTACGATTTGGTCGCCAAGGCGCAAAAGCTTCCTGTCTATAAAATTCTCGGCGGTCAGACCAAGGAATCTATTTCGTGCTACGTCACGATTCATCCGGATTACGTTGATCACTGGCGCGACCGAGGTTTTCTCGGCGTAAAAATCGCCGCGCCGTGGGGCGTCGAAAGCGGACGTGACGGCATCAAGAAAATGGAAAAACTCATCGGCAAACTCCGCAAGGATCTCGGCGACGAAATGGAAATCATGATAGATTGCTATCTCTCGTGGGACATCGAATTTGCCACGCGCGTTGCCGAACGCGTCCGCGATTATGACGTGAAATGGTTTGAAGACCCGCTGCAAAACGGTTGGGCGACCGAGAACAATCGCATTTTGCGCGACCGCATTTCGCCGATTCTCCTCGCAACCGGCAATTTGGAATACCACCCGAAAGCGTTCCACGACATCATCCACAACCACGCCACGGACATCATCCAGCCGGAGTTGCAATGGATGGGCGGCATCACGCCCGGCCGCTGGGTCGCCGCGATGGCCAAGCCTTACGACATGCCGGTCATCCCGCACGGCGCGAGCGTTTATAATTACCACTTCGTGATGGCCAACACGAACTCGCCGTACGCCGAATATTTATCCGTTGGCAAAGGCGAGGACATCCAGCCGATTTTCAGCGTGCTCGAGGGCGAACCGTTACCGGTGAATGGCAAAGTTACGCTCGACCCGAACAAACCCGGTTTCGGTGTGGAGCTGAAACGCGAATTGCTCGCAACGTTCAAGGGCTGAATATGAAACCGGTTCGCGTCGGCGTGATTGGTGCGGGATGGTGGGCCACGTTCGCTCACATTCCCGCCGTCCGGTCACACCCCGAGGCGGAACTGGTTGCCGTGCAAAGCCGCGCGCGCGCCAAAGCAGAAAAAATCGCCCGCGACTTTGGCGCGAAACACGCCTGCACCGACGTTGAGGAATTGCTGGCGATTCTGGAAATTAATGCCGTCATCGTCGCCTCGACCCCCAACGTCCATTTCACGCAGGCCAAGGCGGCGCTGGAAAGTGGTCGGCACGTTTTGATCGAAAAACCGATGACGTTCGCCGCCGCCGAGGCGCGCGAACTGGTGGAATTGGCGGCGCAAAAAAATCTCCAACTCGCCATCAGTTGCCCGTGGCATTTCACGCGGCACGGCATTGAGGCGCGGCGGTTGATTCAGTCCGGCTCGCTCGGCGAAATCAAAATGATTTCCGTGCTGATGACCAACCCGATTGATAAATTGTTGCGCGGCGTAAACACCTCGCCCACGCATGGCATGACGAACGTGTATGTCGAGCCGCGGCACGGTTCTTACAACGATCCAGCCATCGCCGGCGGCGGCCAGATCTATTGCCAAGTTGCGCACCCGGCGGCGTATCTGACATTTCTAACCGGCCTGCGTCCGGCGGAAGTGTTTGCCCGCTTCGACCGGGATGGTTCGCCGAACGACATTTACGACGCGCTCACCATCACGCTGGAAAACGGCGCGCTAGTCTCGATCGCCAGCACCTGCGCCACGCCGTTGTGTGAGCGCAATTACGAAGTGCGAATATTCGGCAGCCAAGCCATCCTGCAACTGGAACTCTGGCGCGGCACGATGACGCAGATTGATTTCGCTAACAAGCGAGCCGAATTTCCCCCGCTTGCCGAAAACGAAATTTACCCCGCACAATCGCCCACGTTGAATTTCATTGATGCGATTTCCGGCAAAGCCCCGAACGGTTCGCCCGGCGACCTGGGGCTCGCATCCATGGAAATCATCGAAGCCGCCTGCGCCTCGGCCGCGCATGGAAAAAATGTCCCCGTCCGCAATTGGAAATGAGCCCGCCCGCTCCACTTACCGGCATCGCTTGGGACCACAGCCGCGCATTACCACCACTCGTCGCCACCGCGCAGCGCTACGAGGAAACGCACCGCGGCCTCCGCATCCATTGGCAAAAACGCACACTGGACGAATTCGGCCATGCGCCGATTGACGTGCTGGCGCAGAAATTTGACCTCATCGTCATTGACCATCCGTGGGCGGGATTTTGCTTCGAGAAAAATCTCGTGCTCGATCTCGCGCAAATCGCGCTGCCGGAAAAGCTCGCCGAGCTGAAACAGAATTCCATCGGCCCGACGTTTGCGAGCTACGTCTGGCAAAATAAAATCCTCGCCCTGCCGATTGACGCCGCCACGCCGGCACCGAGTTGGCGGCCGGATTTGCTCGAACGTGCCGGCGTCCAGCCGCCGCAGACGTGGGCCGAAGCCGTGGCGCTCGCGCGCCGCAAGCTGGCGGTGATGCCTGGCTTCAACGCGGATTTATTTCTGCATTTTGTCATGCTCGTAAAAGCGCTCGGCGCTGAACCCTGCGCCGACCACACAAAAATTGCGCCGCGCGAAATCATGCAGCGCGCCGCCGAGCGGCTGCGCGAATTGACCGAGCCGATGCCGCGCGCGATTTTCGAGCTGAATCCCATTCTCGTCGCCGAACGCATGACGACGACGGATGATTTCGTGTGGAACGCCTTTGCCTACACTTATAACAATTACGCGCGTCCGCATTTCGCGGCGAAGCAATTGCGGTTTGGAAATTTAATTTCACTCGAACCCGGAGGCCCGCGTTTGCGCAGCGTGCTGGGCGGAACTGGCATTGCCATTTCTGCGCACTGCAAAAACGTCGCCGCCGCGCTCGACTACGCGCTGTTCGTCGCGAGCGGCAGCACGCAAAAAGGAATTTATGTTCACGCCGGTGGCCAGTCGTCGCATCGCGCCGCGTGGAACGACCCGCTGGCGGATGAATTGTGCGGCGGGTTTTTCCGCGACACGCGGCTAACGCAAGCCGAAGCCATCGTCCGGCCGCGCTACAGCGGCTACGTCGCGCTGCAAACGGATGGCGGCAAAGCCTTGCAGGAATTTTTGCGCGACGGCCGCAGTCTTCCGGCGGTGCTCGACAAGCTCGATACGCTTTACCGCGAGTCGCGGATGCGCGGCGGCAAGGATTTTCAAACCAACTGACGCATGAAACTGAAATTAAGTTGCACCGATTTTTCGTTTCCGCTGCTGGCGCACGAACAGGCGCTGGCCGCCATCGCCCTGCTTGGCTTGCGCGGCGCGGACATCGGTTTGTTTGAAGGCCACGGCCATCTCAAGCCGAGTGCCGAACTGAAAAAGCCCGCTGCCAGTGGCGCAAAACTGAAACGCCGTTTGTCGGCGCACGGATTGGTGGCGGCGGATATATTTTTGCAAATCCACGCGGGCTTCGTCGAGTTTGCCATCAACCATCCCGACGCCAAACGGCGCAAGTTTGCGTGCGAACAATTTTTGTGCGCGCTGGATTACGCCAATGCCGCCGGCGCGGAACACGTCACGATTTTGCCGGGCGTCACTTTTGCGAACGAGTCGCGCGAAAAATCCCTGGCCCGCAGCGCCGAGGAATTGAACTGGCGCGTGGCGCAGGCCAAAGCGGCCAAGCTCCCGCTCGCCGTCGAGCCGCACGTCGGCTCGCTCACGGACACGCCGGAGCAAGCGCTGGATTTGGTGAAGCGTGTGCCCGGCCTTGGTTTCACGTTGGATTATGCGCATTTTACCCGCGCCGGAATTTCCGACGCGCGCATCGAGCCGCTGACCCAATTTGCCACGCATCTGCACGCACGCACCGCGCGTCGCGGACGCCTGCAAGCCCCGCTGAAAGAAAACACGATTAATTTTCCGCGCGTCGTGAAGGCGCTCGCGCAGCAGAAATTCAGCGGCTGGATCGCCCTGGAATATGTGTGGATTGACTGGGAATATTGCAACGAAGTGGATATTATTTCTGAAACCGTGCAGTTGAAAAATCTGCTGGCCGCAGCGGCGGCGAAAAATAAATGAGCAAAATTTCCGGCATCTATACTCCGAACATCGTTCCGTTCAACGACGACCACTCGCTCAACGAGGGCGAGTTGCGACGGCTGACGGCGTGGCTCATTGAGAAGGGCGTCCACGGACTTTATCCCAATGGCAGCACCGGCGAATTTATCCGTTTGAGTTTTGAAGACCGGCTGCGCGTGGTGAAAATCATGGCGGAGGAAAATCGCGGCCGGCTGCCGATTCTTGCGGGCGCAGCGGAGCCGAACTCCGATCAGGTGTTGCAGGCGTGCCAGTTTTATGCCGATCTTGGCTGTCGCGCGGTGAGTCTGACCGGACCGTATTACTACAAAGTTTCGCAGGAAAGCATCGAAAAATATTTCCGCGAGCTCGCAGCGAAATCACCGATTGATATTTTACTCTACAACATTCCGCAGTTCTCGAATGAAATCAGTCTGCCGGTGGTGCAGCGGCTGGCGCTGGATTGCCCGCGCATCATCGGCATCAAGGATTCGAGCCGCGACTTTCCTCGCTTCTGCACGATGCTGGCGCAGATTAAGCCGCAGCGGCCGGACTTTGTGTGCTTCAGTGGCACGGAGGAAATTTTGTATCCTAGCCTGGTCATGGGCGGCGACGGCGGGACGATTGCCAGCTCGGGCGTAATGCCGGAAGTGATCGTGAAATTATACAACGACTTTCTCGCAGGTAACCACGCCGAATGCCGGCGGGTGCAGTTGAAAATTCAGGACATCATCGGAGCAATGTTTGCGGCGGGAAATTTTCCGGAAGGCTTTCGCGCGGCGGTTTCGTTGCGCGGGTTTAATCCCGGCCCGCCGCGTTTCCCCATGAGCATGGCTGAACTGGCTAATCTGGAAGAGGCGAAAGGCAAGCTGGCTTGTCTGCTCGGCGAATGTGGTTATGCTGAAGCCGCCCGTGAATGTGAGTTGCGGCGGGCAAGTTCAACCAATGTTCGGCCCCCGGTATGGGATGTGAATTCCATCGTGGCGGCCGTGGTGAAGGATTTAAAACCATGACCGCACTTGGCTTCATCGAGATTCCGTTCCTCAGCGTCGCGGCGGTCATTGCCGACGCGGCGGCCAAGGCGGCGCGCGTTTCCATCCTCGGCTTCGAAGCGACGGGGAACGAAAACATATTGATCCGGCTCAGTGGCGGCGGCGTTTCGGATGTTGAAGCGGCCCTGGCCGCAGCGGATGAAGCGGCGACGCGTCTCGGCTCGGTCGCCATCGTGCAAGCCATCGCGCGTCCCGCTGGGGGGATGAATGCCATGATTAATTTTCCGAACGCCAACAACCCGCTTTACGGCGGGCGCGACCAGTTTTTACCAACCGATTTTCAAAACCCAAAAAACCAAACTATGAGCAACAAACAAGAAGCCTTGGGCATCCTCGAAACGCAGGGACTGACCGCCATTCTCGAAGCCACAGACGCCATGCTGAAATCGGCCAATGTCACGCTGGTCGGCAAGGAAAAGATCGGTGCGGCCTACGTCACGGTCATCGTGAAAGGCGACGTCGCCGCTGTGACGGCGGCCGTGGATGCTGGCGCAAAAGCCGTCGGCCAACTCGGCAAATTGATCGCCGCCCATGTCATCGCGCGGCCGCATGACGACTTGACGGCGCTGTTGCCGAAGTAATTTTTAGGTTGTTCCGCTGATGCCGCCGAAACCCAGATATTCCGCCCGCTCCCGCGTCTTGTCGCAGTGGCGTGGCGTGGATTATGCGCCGCTGGAAGTCGCCCGCACCTTGCCCGCGCGCCTGCCGGGCGAAGTGTTGCCTGCGTTGCTGAAAGATTTAAAACTGGATCTGCGCCAGGCCGAGGCGGAAGTCGTCAAAGTTTGGAACGCGTTGATTGATCCGGTCGTTACCGCGCACGCGCAGCCGGCCAACTTGCACAAGGGCACGCTGTTCGTGAACGTGGACAGCAGCGTGTGGCTCACGGAAATCGTCCGCTACCGGCGCAAGGAAATCATCGAACGACTCCAGCACAGCTTCGGCAAATCGGTCATCCAGAAAATTTCCTTTCGCATCGGGTGATCGGTCGGTGCGGCGGCCGGCCACGTTATCGCATCAGCTTCATTTGCGCAGGGGTGAGCAGCCACGCGAACAGCGCGCATTTCCCCGACCGGATTTTTTCAATTTTCAATTTTGCCAAACCACCCTTTTTCAACGCGAATCCGCCGCCGGCCTGGCCGGTGACGAGGAGCGAAATCAATTCGTTGAGATCGGGCTCATGGCCGACGAGCAACACATTTTCCGGTGCCGGTTTTAGTCCGCCGATCTTTTGAATCAACTTTTTGGCGCCCCCGCCAGGCTTGAGTTCGTTAGCAAGGGCGAGGCGTTGCTCCAATTTAAATTCCGCTGTGATGATTTCGGCCGTCTGGCGGGCGCGCACAAGCTGGCTGGAGAGAATGGTGTCGAATCGCAATTCCATCGCCCGCATGGCCTTGGCGACGGCGCGCAACTGTCTTCTCCCTTTGCGCGTGATGGGCCTGGCCTCGTCATTGGCAGCATCAAATTCATCGCGTTCCACCGCAATACCGTGGCGCAGAAGAAACAGGTTCATGCCGAAACCATACACCGTGCCATGCCGTTTGCAATGTCCGCGAAATGTCACAATTTAGCTTTTGGTTTAACTGTGAGAATTTTTTAATCTTCTGCAATGCAAACCGCGCGCCGCGCCGTCATTGACGTTGGCACCAATTCGGTCAAGCTGCTCATCGCCGATGTGGTGGGGGCGGATGTGCGTCCGGTGCATGAGGAAAGCCGACAGACGCGGCTGGGCAAGGGCTTCTACGAAACGCACCAGCTCCAGCCCGAACCCATCGCTCGCACCGCCGAGGCCGTCTGGGAATTTTCCGAGACCGCCCGTGGCCGCAGCGCGGAATCCATCCGCGTCATCGCCACCAGCGCCGCCCGGGACGCGATTAACCCACGCGATTTGACGAACGCTATCGAGCGCACCTCTGGTTTGAAGACGGAGATCATCACCGGTGCCCGCGAGGCGGAGTGGGCGTTTCAAGGCGTGGCGACGGACGCAGAGCTGGCCCGGCATCCATTACTACTGCTCGATGTTGGCGGGGGCAGCACCGAATTCATTCTCGGTCACGGCAAGGAAAAAAGCTTTGCACACAGCTTTCCGCTCGGCACGGTGCGATTGCTGGAAAAATTTCCGCACAGTGATCCGCCGACAATCGTGGAATTCACAATCTGCCGCGATTGGGTAAGAAACCTGTTTCAGGCGGAGGTCTGGCCGTTGCTGGAACCGGCCTTGCTCCACGAAAAAAAAGCCGGTGAAGTCAAACTAGTTGGCACCGGCGGCACGACGAGCATTCTGGCACGCGTCGAGAAAAAGCTCGACCGTTTCGACCGCGATAAAATCGAGCAGACGGTTTTGACTTTGGAACAAGTTATCGCGCACCGCAAAAAACTATGGAGTCTCCCGCTGGCCGAACGTAAGGAAGTCCCCGGCCTGCCGAAACTCCGCGCGGATGTCATTCTCACCGGCGTATTAATTTACGAGGCCGTGATGGAGGAATTCGGCTTTCAACAACTGCGGATCAGCACGCGCGGCCTGCGCTTCGCCGCCGTCATGGATTAATTTTTTGCCGACCGGGGCGTTCTCTGTGACTCTATGGCGAAACTATGCGCGTCTTGATTGTGGGTTGCGGTTACGTTGGCCTGCCGCTCGGAAAAGAGCTGGCGCGGCTGGGTCATGAAGTTTCCGGCCTGCGCCGCAGCGCGCTGGCAGAAGCGGAAATGAAAGCGGCCGGCATCATGCCGCTCCACGCGGACATTACGCAGCCGGAGACGCTCACCAAACTTCCGCGTGATTTTGACTGGGTGGTGAACTGCACCGCTTCTGGAGGCGGCGGCGGGGATGATTACCGGAGAATTTACTATGAGGGCAATCGCAACCTCGTTGCCTGGCTGGTGGATTCACCGCCAAAGAAATTTGTCTATACCAGCAGCACCAGTGTCTATGGGCAAAACGATGGCGCTCTCGTGACCGAAAAAGAGGCGACCGAGCCGGATGCACCGACTTCAAAAGTTCTGGTAGAGACGGAAAAATTTCTTTTGGCGGCGGTGGCGGAACACAAGTTCCCCGCCGTCATCTTGCGCGTAGCGGGAATTTACGGGCCAGGACGCGGGCATTCGTTCAAGGCGTTCTTGCGCGGTGAAGCGCGCATCGAAGGTGACGGCGCCCGGTGGCTAAACATGATTCACCGCGATGATTTAATCGGTGTCATCATTGCTTTGTTGCACGATGCCCAGCCAGGAGAAATATTCAACGTGGCGGACAACGCGCCGGTGAGCCAGTTGAAGTTTTTTGAGTGGCTAGCGGCGGAACTGAAACGGCCCATACCCCCAACAGTTCCCGCCGACGCGGAGGTTTGGCGCAAGCGTGGGATGACGAACAAGCGCGTGAGCAATGCGAAGTTGTGCGCAACCTTGAAATACCAATTTCAATTTCCCGACTTCCGCGCCGGTTACGCGGCGGAGCTGGCAAGGCTGGCGGCGGAAGATTTTCCAGTTTGAATTTTCCCCGCCGTCTGGTTTGTTAGAGACATGAAGGCATACAAGTCATTTATCTTTGGTGGCGCGCTGGCAATCCTCCTGACGCTGACCAGCGGCTGCGATACGGTGCCGGTCACCGGGCGGCATCAGTTGAACCTCGTTTCCTCAGGGCAGGAAATGCAACTGGGACTTACGAGTTTCAATGAATTGAAAAAGACAACGCCCATCAGCCACGACCCGGCGGCCAACGCGCTGGTGCAAAAAGTCGGCAAACGCATCGCGGCGGTCACGAGCAAGGATATGCCGAACGCACAGTGGGAGTTTGTGGTCTTTGAAAGCCCGGAGGCGAACGCGTTTTGTTTGCCGGGTGGCAAGGTCGGTGTTTACACCGGTATTTTACCAATCACAAATGATGAAGCGGGGCTTGCCACGGTCATCGGTCACGAAGTGTCGCACGCGGTGGCGCGGCACGGTGCGGAGCGGATGAGCGAGGCGATGGTGGAGCAGATGGGCGGTCAGGTTTTGGGCATGTCTCTTTCCAGTGCCGATCCGCGGATGCAGGCGGCGGCCCAAGTCGCCTACGGTTTGACGACGCAGCTTGGCCGCGAATTGCCGCACAGCCGCGCGCAGGAGTCGGAGGCGGACCACATCGGTTTGATTTACATGGCGCGTGCCGGCTACGACCCGCAGTCGGCGGTGCTGTTCTGGCAGCGGTTCATGCAATACAACAATCAGCATGGCGGGAATAGCACGCCGGTCTTTCTACGCACGCATCCGCTGGATGAAACCCGCATCCGGCAATTGCAGACGTGGATGCCGGAGGCCAAGGCGCAATACACACCTCCGAATTAAGCGGGATAAATATAAAAGCGTTGAGGCGGCTATAAACCGCTTCAACGCTGGAAATTTCTCCGGCGGAAAATCAAACCGCGCTGTCGCCGCGCTCGTCGGTGCGGATGCGGATGGCTTCGTCGATGGAGGAGATAAAGACCTTGCCGTCACCGATCTTGCCGGTCTTGGCGGCCTTGATGATGGCTTCCACGGCGACCTTAACTTGATTGTCGGCCACCACAGTTTCAACTTTGATCTTCGGCAGGAAGTCCACGGTGTATTCGCTGCCGCGATAGATTTCAGTGTGGCCCTTCTGGCGGCCAAAGCCTTTGACCTCGCTCACGGTCATGCCTTGAATGCCGAGTTCGTTGAGCGCGTCTTTGACTTCAGTGAGCTTGAAAGGCTTGATGATGGCTTCGATTTTTTTCATAGATTTTATTCATTATACGCACGTTCGCCGTGTTGCGACAAGTCAAGGCCGATACTTTCGTCCTCCTGATCAACGCGCAGGCCGATCAGTTTATCTACCAGTTTGACAATCAGGAATGTTCCAGCGGCGGCCAGTGCGGCGGTGAAGGCCACGCCGATGAGCTGGTTAAAAAACTGGTGCGAACTGCCGGCGAGCGAAGCCACCACGCCGTTGGCCTTGAACGTTGTCGCGATAGCCGGGTTTACTTCGGGGCTGGCGAGAAAGCCCAGCATCAACATGCCCGTGATGCTGCCGACGCCATGAACACCGAACACGTCCAGCGAATCATCGTAGCCGCAAACCGATTTAATTTTTGTGACGGCCGTGTAGCAGATGATACCCGCCAGCAGACCGATAAAAAATGCCGCCGGAATGCTGACGAAGCCAGATGCGGGCGTGATGGTTGCCAGACCGGCGACCATCCCAGCCGCAGCGCCAAGAACGCTGGGTTTGCCTTTTAGTTTCCATTCCATCCCGGCCCAACTCAATGCCGCGGCCGCCGCCGAAAAATGCGTGGCCGCGAAGGCGCTCGTCGCCAGGGATCCGGCGTTCAACGCGCTGCCGGCATTGAAACCAAACCAGCCGACCCACAAAAGTCCGGTGCCGATGAGCGAGAGCACGACATTGTGCGGCACCATCTGTTCCCGCGGAAAACCCGACCGCTTGCCTATCATGATGGCGAACACCAGCGCCGATATGCCGGAGCTGATGTGGACAACCGTGCCGCCCGCGAAGTCCAGCACGGGGATTTTTCCGCCGAGCGCCCAGTTAAAATAACCACCTTTGCCCCAGACCATGTGACACAGCGGAAAATAGATCAGTGTTACCCACAGCAACATGAACATCACATAGGCGCTGAACTTCACGCGTTCTGCCACCGCGCCGCTGATCAGCGCCGGCGTGATGATGGCGAACATCATTTGAAAGAGCATGAACGTCTGCGCCGGAATCGTGGCGGCATAATCCGCGTCCGGAGCCGCGCCGACACCTTTCAAAAATAAGTGCGTGAGCGGATTGCCGCAGAAGGCGTTGCCCGGGGCAAAGGCCATGCTGTAACCAAACACCATCCACAGCGCGGAAATCAGCGCCATCAGAATCATGCTGTGCATCATCGTGGAGAGCACGTTCTTGGTCCGCACCAGTCCGCCGTAAAACAGAATCAAACCCGGCGCGGTCATCATCAGCACCAGCGCGGAGCTGGCCAGCAGCCAGGCATTGTCTCCGTTGTTGATGGTCACCAACGGGGCGACCGACGGTTGGAACTGGCTGGTGACAGGAACGGTTTCAGCCGCCGCGGCAGGAAAACCAATGGATGAAAATGCGAGAATCAGGCATAAAAAAAACAATAGCGGTTTCACTTCCGAACGAATGGGATTCATGGACGCGAAGTTCAACAAAACAGGGTCGGAGTGTCAACGCACGTCTTGTGCAAAAGTTGTTCGATTTTGTTCTGGTTCGGGTTTAGCCTTGCCGCCGCATGTCCGCCGAAGCCCAACTCACACCCATGATGGCGCAGTATCGCCGCATCAAAGGCGAATTGCCAAAGGATGCGCTGCTGCTCTTCCGGCTTGGGGATTTCTACGAGATGTTCTTTGAAGATGCGCAAACCGGCGCGCAGGTGCTCAACCTCTCGCTCACCGCGCGCAACGGCGTGCCAATGTGCGGCCTGCCGCATCACGCCGCCAATGGTTACATCGCGCGCATTTTGAAGAGCGGACGCAAAGTGGCCATCTGCGATCAAACCGAGGAGGCGCGCCCGGGGAAATTGGTCAATCGGGAAGTCACGCAAATACTCTCGCCCGGCACGCATTTCGACGAACGCATGCTGATCGCCGAGCGGAATAATTTTCTCGCGGCGGTTTATCCGAGCGGAAAAATTTTTGGTTTGGCGCTGGTGGATTTGACCACGGGTGATTTTCTCACAACCGAACTGGAGGACCAAAATGCGCTACTCGCCGAGCTGGAAAGGTTGCGCCCCGCAGAAATCATTTTTCCCACCGAGGCGGTTTTGCTCCGCGATGTGCTCCGCAGCGCGTTCCAGATATTGAGCGGCTACGACGACTGGACGTTCGCACCGGAAACCGCGTTTTATACGGTCAAGGAGCAGTTCAAGGTCGCGTCGCTTGACGGCTTCGGCCTGAAGGACAAGACCGCCGCCATCGGTGCGGCTGGCGGCGCGCTGCATTATCTCACGCAAAGCCTGCGGCGCGACGTGAAGCACCTCACGCGCATCTCATTTTATCAGCGCAGCGATTTTCTCACGCTGGACTACACGACGCTGCGGCACCTTGAAATTCTCGAACCGCAGCATCACGACGCCCCGCGCAACGCCTCGCTTTACGGCGCGCTCAACAAGACCGTCACGCCGATGGGCGCGCGGCTCCTGCGCAACTGGCTCTCGCAACCGCTCGCCAAGGTGAAAGCGATTCACCAACGGCAGGACGCGGTGGAAACCTTCATCAACAATGCTTTCGGCCTCGACGCCTTCCGCCAGCAGCTGGCGCAGGTGCGCGACCTCGAACGCACGCTGGGCCGCCTGAGTTCCGGTTCCGGCAATGCCCGCGACCTCGCTGCACTGCGGGCGGCGCTTGAACAAATCCCGGCGCTGAAACAAACGCTTTCGTCGGTAGGGCAGAGCTGCCGCTCTGCCTTGTTGAGTGAAGAAGTCGAGGCGGCACAGCAGCACCGCCCTACCTTGATAGAGACATTGAATAAACAAGTTTCCGAGTCGCCTGACCTCGTTGAATTGATTTCCCGCGCCATTGTGGACGAGCCGCCGCTGCCCATCAAGGAAGGCGGCATGATCCGCGATGGTTTTGACGCCGCGCTCGATGCACTTCGCACCGCGCAGCGCAGCGGCAAAGATTGGATCGCCAAGCTTCAAGCGGATGAAATCACGGCCACCGGCATTTCCTCGCTCAAAGTCCGGTTCAATTCCGTCTTCGGTTATTACATTGAAGTCACCAGGTCGAATCTCGACAAGGTGCCGCCGCATTATCACCGCAAGCAGACCGTGGCGAATGGCGAGCGCTTCATCACGCCGGAGCTGAAGGACATGGAGGGTAAGATTCTCGGCGCGGAAGAGCGCAGCGTGAAGCTGGAATACGAAATCTTCCAGCGCGTGCGTGAGGAAGTCTTGGGCCAGTTGCCGAAAATACAGCAGAGCGCTTCCGCACTGGCACAATTGGATGTCCTCGTTTCTTTTGCGGAGATCGCGCGGCTGCATAATTATTGCCGCCCGCACGTGGTCGATGAAGGCATGCTGCAAATTCGCGATGGACGCCATCCGGTGCTGGAACAGCAGCTTGTCGAGGAGCGCTTCGTGCCGAATGACACGGCACTCGCTTCGATTGGTAGGGCTGACCTGCCGGTCAGCCAGGCCGCACAGCCGCACGTCCCTATTACATTTGCGCAAATCGCTTTGATCACCGGGCCGAATATGGCCGGCAAATCCACCTACATCCGGCAGGTGGCGCTGCTCGTGCTGCTGGCGCACACCGGCAGTTTCGTGCCGGCGACAGAAGCGAGGATTGATTTGGTCGACCGCATTTTCACGCGCATCGGCGCAAGCGACGATCTGTCGCGCGGACAATCCACGTTCATGGTGGAGATGACCGAGACGGCGAACATCCTGAATAACGCCACGGCGCGCAGCCTCATCGTCCTAGACGAAATCGGGCGCGGCACCAGCACCTTCGACGGCCTCTCGCTCGCGTGGAGCATTGTCGAGCACCTGCATAATCAGGTCGGTGCGAAAACGCTGTTCGCCACGCATTACCACGAGCTGACCGAACTTGCCGTGCGTCTGCCGCGTATCAAGAATTTCAACGTCGCCGTTCGCGAATGGCATGATCAAATCGTATTCCTCCGTAAAATTGTCGAGGGTGGCACGGACAAGAGCTATGGTATTCAGGTGGCGCGGCTCGCGGGCGTGCCGAAGGAAGTTTTGGAACGCGCGAAGCAAATTCTCGGCAACCTCGAAGAATCTGAACTGACGCCGGAAGGCAACGTGCGCCAGCCGCGCAAGCAGCAGGACCGCGAGAAATTAAAATCCCTCGCCCCCGCGCCGCAGATGGATTTGTTCTCGCGCTGAAAGTCTTTGATGAACCTTTCGCCCACCAAGTTCAGCCGGTTTCTGCAGAAGTTTACCGTGTTGCGTGGCGCTCCGCGGGAGTTGTGGATCATTTACGCCGCCTACATCCTAGAAAATCTGGCTTATAAGGTCGGCGCGGCGGGGGTGCTGCCGTTGTGGCTGTCGTCGGATCTGGGTTACAATGATGTGCAGGCCGGGGCGATGATTGCAGCATGGTCGGCGATCATGACGCTGGTCACGGTGATGATCGGTTCACTAACGGATGCGCTGGGGATTCGGCGGACTTTTCTTCTGGGTTTTGTCATCTGTTTGGTGTCACGCACTACGATGGCGTTGACCGTGGAGAAATGGATTGTGCTGCCGTTCGGACTTTATTTACAGGCGCTGGGTTTGGCGTTGATGGTGCCGGTGATGATTGCCGGCGTAAAAAAATATTCCAATGCGGCGCAGCGTTCGGTGGCGTTTTCGCTATATTACGCGCTGATGAATTTCGGCTTTGCCATGGGCGACGGGCTGTTCGATCGTGTGCGGGGCGCGAACGGGTTGGGCGAACACGGGCATTGGGTGGTGCCGGTGCTGGGAACGGAATTGAGCACCTATCGCGTGCTGATTTTGTTAAGCGTGATTTTCACCGTGCCGGGTCTCCTGCTGGTGTGGGGCTGGTTGCGCGATGGTGTGGAGATGACGGAGAGCGGCGTGATGATCGCCCCCAAAGCGGTGGTGGATCAAAGCCGTCCCATGGTGGTCGCGCTGGTGATGAACAGCCGGGAGACGGCGGCGAAAACAATTCACCTTTTCACCGGCCTGTGGCGGCAACCAGCGTTTTATCGATTTCTCGGGTTCATGACGCTGGTCGTCGGCGTGCGAATGATTTTTTACCAACTGGCCTACACATTTCCAAAATACGGCATTCGCCAGCTCGGCGACGGCGCCCCCATTGCGCAGATTAGTAGTATGTTGAACTCCATCCTGATCGTCGTGCTGGTGCCGATTTGCGGGGTGCTGACGCAAAGGGTCACCGCCTACCGGATGGTTTCGGTCGGCAGTCTGGTGTCGGCGCTGTCCGTGTTTTTCCTAGCGGTGCCCGCGGAATGGTTCCGGCCGCTGGCGAATGGCTGGCTGGGCCACTTCATCGGTCACCGATGGTTGGGCGTGGATGGCGCGGTGAACCCGCTCTACATTTCCATTTTCCTTTTCATCATCCTGCTCTCGGTGGGCGAGGCGCTGTGGTCGCCGCGCCTTTACGAATACGCCGCCGCGATTGCGCCGAGAGGGCAGGAGGCGTCCTACATGGCACTGTCGCTGCTGCCGTATTTTCTGGCAAAGTTTTTTGTGGGCATCCTTTCCGGGAAGCTGCTGGCGGAATTTTGTCCAGCGGATGGTCCGCGGCATCCGGAAACCATGTGGTTTCTCATCGGGTGCATGGCCCTGGTGACGCCGCTGGGGACGTTTATTTTTCGCAAATATATTCAAGTCCACGAAGAAGGACGCTAGACTGGCGGCAAATCATTTATGGAAATCAACCTCATTCCCGAAAGACTCCGGCGGCTGGAAATTCCCAGCCGCGTCGAAATCGTAAATGGCCAAGGCGGTCTGCCGCTCGTGAAAATCACCACGCCGTGGAGCATGGCGGAAATCTACCTGCTGGGCGCGCATGTCGCTGGCTTCCAGAAAAACGGCGAGCCGCCGCTGTTGTTCATGAGTGCCAAAAGTTGGTTTGCGGACGGCAAACCGATTCGGGGCGGCGTGCCGATCTGTTTCCCGTGGTTTGGTCCGCGCGAAGGTGAACCGGCGCACGGGTTGGCGCGGATTCGGACTTGGGAGCTTGGGGAAACCTCCGCCGCCTCCGATGGTCGCGTGACCGTGCGGCTGCGGTTGCCCGGCGAATCGCTGAAACCAGAATGGTCGGCGTTGCGCACGGTATTTGTCCTCACCGTTGGGGAAACTTTGACGATGGAACTCGTTGCCACCAATGAGTCAGCGGAGAAAACTTTGGTGATCGAGAACTGCCTGCATACTTATTTTCAAGTTGGCGATGTGAACGGGGTTATGCTCGCTGGTTTGCAAGGCGCGCCCTTTGATGATTTTGCATTTGGAGCCAATGGTGCGCGGCGGAATGGTGACCCTGCCCTGCTTGGCATCACGCAGGAGACCAACCGCGTCTATCCGGATAACACCGCCGCTGTGGAAATTCGCGATGCCAGTCTTAAGCGCGTCATCCGCGTTGAAAAATTTAATGCCCAATCCACGGTTGTCTGGAATCCATGGACGACACAAAAAATGCCAGAAGACTGGGGGCAAGCGGATTTTCAGCAGATGGTCTGCGTGGAATCCGGCAACGTGAAGCAGAATAAGCTTTCACTCGCGCCGGGCAAAACGGCGGCGCTAAAAGTGGTTATAAGCAGCGCGCCGCTGAAATGATTTCGCTGTCCGAAATCCAGCCGAGTGGCACGGATTTGGTTTCCCAGGTCGAAGAGATTTTTTCGCCGACGGGCATCCTGTCGCGCGCAAAGAATTTTGAGTTTCGCCCGCAGCAGCAGGAGATGGCGGTGGCGGTAGCGCGGGCATTGCAGAATCAGGAGCACCTCGCCGTGGAAGCCGGCACCGGGGTCGGCAAATCGCTGGCCTATTTGATACCCTCCATCCTCTTCGCCGTCGCGCAGAAGAAAAAAGCCATCGTCTCCACGCACACCATCAATTTGCAGGAGCAGCTTACGGAAAAGGATCTGCCAATGCTTGCGGGCGTGCTTGGTTCATTGGCGGAACCGGTGAAATTCAGCTACGCGATGCTGAAGGGCCGCGCGAATTATCTCTGCACGCGGCGGCTGCAAAAAGCGATGCAGCAGAGCGGTAATCTGTTCACGTCGAGCGAGGCGGAGGAATTAAAGCGCATCTACGAGTGGTCGAAGGAAACCAAGGACGGCAGCCTGTCGGATTTTGAGTTCGAGCCGGACCCGAAAGTCTGGGCGCAAGTTTGTTCCGAGCGCGGACTTTGCTCGCCGAAGACCTGCGGGCATCAGTCGGATTTTGCGCGTGATCATGACGTTTGTTTCTTCCAGCGCGTGCGCAACCGCATTTTGTCGGCGGATGTGGTGATCTTGAACCACACGCTTTTTTTCACGCTACTCGGCGGCGTGGATGAGGAGATGGAGGGCGGCATCTTGTTCAAAAATGATTTCGTGGTTTTCGACGAGGCACACACGATGGAAAGCATCGCCTCGCGGCACATCGGCCTTAGTGTGTCGAGTGGGCAGGTGCGCTATTCGCTGAACCGGCTGTGGAATCCTCGCACAGAAAAGGGTCTGCTCGCCACGTTGCGCCAGGGCAATGCCGTGAAGCTCGTCGCGGAAATCTTGAGCGAGGCAGACAAGTTTTTTGAGAACGTCGAGAGCGCGTGCGAGGAACTTCAGGCGACGGCAAAACCAAAATTTTCCGGCGGCGAAAGCAGTTCGCAACGGCGGCGCGAATGGAAGGAACTACGCATCCGCCGTGCGGAACTGGTGAAGGACAACGTGACTTTGCCCATCCAGCGCTTGCGCGAAGCGGTCAGCGAACTGGTCAAGACGAGCGACGACAAGGACATCGGGCAGGAACTCATCGAGTGCAACCGGCGGCTGGGTGAATTGAAGGTGGAGGTCGCAGAATTTTTGAGCCAGCAGGCGGACGGTCATGTTTATTGGGTCGAGCGCGGGGGTAAATCACAACGGAATCTTTCGCTCAACGCCGCGCCGGTGGACGTGGCTGAATTTTTGCGCCGACGTTTATTCGAGACTGATACGAGCGTGATTATGACCAGCGCGACGCTGGCGACTTCAGCCAATCTCAAATCCGAAATCCCGATTCCCAGAGCGAAAACCGCCAGCCCGCAAAGCGGATTAAATTATTTCACCCGCCGCGTCGGCGGTGAATCCGCCACGCAGTTGCAGGTCGGCACTCCCTTTGATTATGCGCGGCAGATGCAGTTGTTTGTCGCCCAGAAAATGCCGGACCCGCGCGAGCACGGTTACGCCGGGGCGCTGGAGCATTGGATCGAACACTTTGTGAAGCAGACCCACGGCAAAGCATTCGTGCTCTTCACCAGCTACAAACTGATGCAGGAAGTTGCGGACCGCATGCGGCCATTTTTTGACACTTTGAAGCTGGAACTGTTCGTGCAGGGCACCGGCACGCCGCGCTCGACGATGCTGGAGAAGTTCAAGGCAGACGTGGACTCGGTGCTATTCGGCACGGATAGTTTCTGGCAGGGCGTGGATGTGCCGGGCGAGGCGTTGAGCAATGTCATCATCACGCGGCTGCCATTCGCCGTGCCGGATCATCCTCTGATCGAGGCGCGTATCGAGGCGATCGAGGCGCGCGGCGGCAACTCCTTTGGCGAATTTTCTTTGCCGGAGGCGATCCTAAAATTCCGCCAGGGCGTGGGCCGGCTGATTCGCACGAAGACGGACACGGGAATTATTGTCGTGCTGGACAACCGGATTCTCACCAAGAAATACGGCCAGGCTTTTCTCGACGCGCTCCCGGAATGTCCGGTGGCGATTGTCTGACGCGGTTTCTTCACTTGTGCGGGGCAATCGTGCTTGGTAAGGTAAGCCGTCAGTTTTTGCCATGCTTGTCCGATGGTGTAATGGTAGCACAGAGCTCTTTGGAGGCTTTAGTCATGGTTCGAATCCATGTCGGACAACCAAGAAAACAAAGGAATTGGGCCATCTCCCAGTTTTTTGCACAGATTTTGCACAACATCGCCCAAGTTCCCCGCCCGGTGCCAAATTCCCGCTTCTAGTTGAATTCAAAGGCCAGCGTGCCGCTATTTATCAACCCGCCAAGGGGTATGATTTTTACCGCGTTTGCTTTCGGGTCACGGGTAAACGCCGGATGCTCACTTATACCAATTTTGCCTCGGCGAAGAAGGCGGCGGAAGAAAAAGTGCGGGAGCTATACAAAGGGAATCATTCGGTGGGTCTTACGGCCAAGCAATCGCAGGATGTGGTGTTTGCCTTGGAGCGGTTGCGGGAGTTCAACTTGACCACGAGCCGCAAGGTCTCCCTATACGAAGCGGTCGGAGATTATATCGGTGCCGCGACCCTCATCGGCAATGGGCGTTCATTGGTTGAGACGTCCAAGACTTTCATACAATTGACGGGGTCGGTGAAGCCATGCAGCGTTTACTTGGCCGTTGAAGAATTTGTTACTGGGCTTCAGGTGAAGGCGCACGCGCCAATAGGACAACGCGCCCAACTTTCAGAAACCTACGTTTATAATAGCGGGCTTTGGCTCCGGAGGTTTGCCAAGCCACACCAATCGACGGCCATCAGCGACTTGCAGAAAAGTGATTTGGATTCTTTCATGGCAACCCTAAAGGCGCTATCGCCGAAGTCCAGAAACCACTACCGAGCCATAATAAAAACGTTCTTGGTTTGGTGTGTTCGCAAAGACTACTTGGCTGCCAGCCATCGGTTATCTCAAGCCGATAGCATGATTCGGGAAGGAGTTGAAGGTGGCGTAATCGACTTTTACCGGCCCGACGAACTACGACAATTGCTTCAACATGCCGATGCCGTCATGCGGCCAATCATCGCGCTGCAAGCGCTGGCGGGGGTGAGGGGCATGGAGGCGCTACGATTAACATGGCAAGACGTATTTGCCACGGCAGGGCATGTGACTATCTCCGCAGCAAAATCCAAAACACGCAGCCGACGTTTGGTAGAAATTTGCCCATCATTGCATGCTTGGCTCGAACCTTACCGAAATTCTCAAGGTAAGCTATGGTCACAGTGCCGTGATACATTTTATGCAAATTTTGTAAACCTACGCGATGCCAGCAAAATTCCGGCTCGCAAAAACGGTTTAAGAAGAGGATTCGGAACTTTTCATTTTGCTCTTTATTCAAATGAGAATTTAACCGCCGCGCAAATGGGGAACACCCCACAAATGGTTCACGCGCATTATCGTGGCATGGCGACAAAATTGGAGGCTGAAAATTGGTTTTCAATTAAACCGACAGCCGTTCCGACCACTTAAAATACCACACGGGCTAGAACCTCATAAAAATTATACAAAAGGGCGTTCTCATAAAACCTAATGTTTAATGAGGGGAAACGTATCCGCGCGTATATCCATGCCACAACAGGCCATCGCCGTTTGATTTACCACCGGCAGGTCTGTTATAGTTCCCATTGGCGACCCTATAAACCGAGCCGCCAGTAAACATGAGAACAATTCAAAATAAATCACCGATTCCGGGTTCCACATACAAACAACTTGTGAAGGACAAGCGCATTCCTCACGGAGCATTCCGGTTGTGGCATCTGTTGCGTGACTACGCTGGGGTTAAAATGAATTGTTGGCCGGGGCAACGCCGCCTCAGCCATGATTTGGGGAGCAACTATGAATCCATCGCCAAGTGGCGTGACAGCTTAATCGAAACAGGCTGGCTCCGGGTAGAAAAAACAAAATTTGGCAGCCACAAATATTATCTGCTAATCCCTTCGCCGTCCCAGACCACTACCGCGACCGAAAGCGGTAGCGCTACCGGATTAGTGACCACCCTGCACCCGGAAGTGGTAGCAGGCGCTGCTACCGGAAGCGGCAACGAAACTAACGGTATTAAACTAAACCCAATAACCAAACCGACTGTGGTGTGTTCATATATTTTACCATGAAAAGCGATACATTCATTGATGACTTTGCTAATAGGACGAAACAATTTGCCAAAGAGCTCAACGAGCGTGTTGCGCGGTTTATTCTAACACAACCGCAAATCATTTATTGCGAAAAGCATCGCGAGGTGGGTCGCCCGATTAGCGTGAAGCTTTCTGTTGAGGCATCGAGGAATCCTGACCACAAATCGACCGTCGTTTACGAACCGTGTGCGTCCTGCGCGGCGGAAAATGTGATGGCGGCGGCGCGTGCCAAGTTGCATGCGCAAGGTGTTCCACCGATTTTACATCATGCTACAATTGATAACTGGGATGCCGCTGAGTCCGCAGTCGAGCAACGCAACAAAGTTTGCGAATTTTCTAAAATTAGAAAAGGGTTTCTTATTTTATTGGGAAATGTCGGCACTGGCAAAAGCCATCTCGCCGTCGGAGTTATGCGTTTTTTTGAAAATGCATACTTTGTGAAACAAAACGAACTGCTTCGGCAATTGCGCACTTCTTATCGCGACCACGATGTCGACAACCCGGTAGACCATTGTCAACAATGTGGGCTGTTGGTTTTGGATGACATGGGGTTAAGCGGTGGCGGACGTGACGAATTGCCCATGCTGCATGCAATTCTTGACCATCGTCACGGGATGCAAAAACCGACAATCATTACGAGCAACCTTACTTACGAGGCGCTTAGTGGATATCTTGGTGATAGATTGGCCGACCGCCTTAGAGAATCCTGTTTTCGAATCATCAATTTTGCGGGTGAAACCCACCGACGCATTTCCCACGAAAAGTATTTTAGTTAATCCGTATTTGTTGCGGAGCAATCCGACTAAAAGTTTACCCGTCGGTTATTCCAGATAATCGGCCACCGGTTCGTTATCGGGATTCCAATAACCGATTTTCCGAATGTGACCCGTCGAGGTCAGGGTCAGCACCGTTACCCGGCCCGGTAAGGAAGGGAAATTCGTCAGCGTGACCGCCGAATCCACCAGCACAATCCGGTGCGGATATTTCCGTAGCTTGGGCAGGGCAAACATGCGGGCGATGGACGGCATGGTGTGAATATCCATCAAGTAGGCCGCTTGATATTTTTCCAGAAACCCCGCCCCTTTCTCCGTCAGTTTGTGGTTCGCCGACTTGGCGCTCGCCATTTCCGTGGCCACCAGCAGAAACCGCGTGCCGTTGGTGAACACAAAATCCACGCCCCGCTGATCCGTGGCCGAGACCGGTGGCACCGCATCACCCACCGCTAGTGGCAAGCCGAGGACGGAAATTCCCAATAGGCAAATCCCAAGCACCATCAGCCAGCGAATATTCATTCCACGCAAAATCTCATGCGGGCGGGCGGTGTGTCAATGGAAGCGAACAGCGCCAACGGAGTTGCAGCGAGCAATTTGGAAATAATTCTTGTGCGGCATCGTCACGTCTGTTTCGCTCTTCACGGTTCGGGAATACACAAATGTAAAAACAATAAATCTTAAAAATATTGCGTAGCTTCGGCTGCGGGTCTCACCAGAAAACCGCGAATTTTCAAATGCAAAGAGACCGTGTCGAGCACGCGCCCAATCGGGCGCGGCTTGATGCACTTCTTTGCATGGGCGCTTCGCGGTGCCTCTGGTGAGGGTGCGTTGGGTTCGCGCCCCTTCTCTTCCCGTGGTTCGGTCTGCGCTTCATCCGCACCGAATTATGACTAAGCAAAAAACAGATGGTAAAATGCCCCTTACATACGAGGACGCATTGGCGGGTGTTTTTTTAAGAAAGCTTGCTTGGGAAATATATGTCGCAAAAGGAACTCCGAGTGTTGACGACATTGTCAAAAAATATGTCCAATCAGCTAGAGAGGACTTGGGGCTTAAGAAAACCATTGGGGGTGCGCCTCACGCGTTTATTCATGCATTACGAAAGTTGAGTCCTCCACTATTGGGCAAAATTCATCCACACGAAAAAGGATGGAAAAACGAATGGCGGCTAAATTATTTACCAAGCCACCGCAATGTAAGAACTTTGTCGGCCAACCCGGTTTACCAAACCATAGTTTCAAACTATCCCACCAAGAAGAATCCCGTAGGGCGTGTTCAATTCTCGGTTTCGTTGCGTTCGCCCGCTATGCCCAAATTGCTAGTTACGATAGGCAATGGTCGCCCAGAATCCAACGCGTTGAAAGGCCTCTATTTCTTGCGCGAGAAGGAAAGTCTTTATGTCGGGCAAACGGAGGAATTTCAAGTGCGATGGGACGGTCATGTAAACAGTTCCGGCAGGGAAGTTATTTGGTGGGTATTCATCGCGCCGGAAGAAAAGAACGATGACTTTGAAGCATTGGATGCCGCCGAGTCATTGCTCATCTCATTCTGGACTGAAATTTGCGTGACCACGAATAAGAAGCGCGGCAAAGACCGGCAACCTTCGGCGTTTCGACTCCAGCAGGCGATTTTATTTGTGGAGGCCGCTTCTGCGGCATTCCTATGGTTGCTCCGTGAAAAAAAGACGGAACTTGAATTTGAAAATTTCAAATTGCCATTCAAGCCATGTAAAGCAAATCACTGGCCTGATTGTTATTTGCTACCGTCCAACGATTCTTTAATGTCGTAATTGAATCGAAAGGCCATTTATGCCCGCCCAAAAAAAGAATCAAACAGGCTCTGCTCGGATAGCGACGGCGTTGGCACCGATCACTGGCGAGAATTATCTGGGCGACCCGCAGGTTGTGGATAGGTTGCTGCGCAATTTTGCAAATCATTGCATCCAACGGCGCACAACCATGCTGGACAAGCGCGAGCAATCGGCGGCAATGGATATTGCCGATGCCACGGTGCTTGCAAACATTTTGCTCGGCCAAAACCCATCGTATCCGCCAAGGAAAGGCTGGGACAATCCCGACGTCATTAGCCACTGGGTCTTTGAAGAATTGAAGCCGCCGGTCGCGGGTTCACCCGAAACCATCATCCGAAACGCCATCGTCACCTATCTCATGAAAATGTATGAAGTGATGGTGACTTACGAGGATGCCGCCGATGAAGACATGCAGATGGTGGTGGATGGTTTGGTGCAGGAATTCACCAAACTCTTGATGGGAGATTCCGAATGGAACAAAGAATAATGATTCGCGTCCGCCCAACGATTGCGTTCTAAAGCGGCCTAGCCCAAAATGCGTCATGCCACATTATCTATCCAAGTCTGATTTCAAAGTGGCGCAAACTTGCCCCACCAAGTTGTTCTATAAGAAAAACGGCTACCCGTCGGCCAATCAAGAGAACGACTATTTACAGATGCTCGCGGACGGCGGTTACATGGTGGAAAAAATCGCCAAGCTACTTCACCCCGATGGTCGGGATATGCCGTTCGCCGGTTCACACGAACTCGCCGCCCAAGAAACCATGAAAACCTTGAGCGCCGAGCAGGTCACCTTGTTCGAGGCCACGCTGTTGAGCTGCGGCAAGCTGGCGCGCGTGGATATTCTTAAAAAGTCCGGCAACGTCTTTGACTTGATTGAAGTCAAAGCCAAGAGCTACGACACGGACGAGAACGATGACGCCGTGGACGCCGGTCGGCTAAATCTATTCCGCAACAAAAGCGGCGGCATCATCACCAGCTGGCAGGAATATCTGGAGGATGTGACCTATCAAGTCATGGTGTTGCAGGAGTTGTTTCCCAAGGCCGTCATCCGCGCGTGGTTGGTGATGCCCGACAAATCCAAGAGCACCAAGATTGACCGGATTCATTCCTACTTTCGCCTGCATCGGATTCAACAACCGGGGCGAAAGTTCACCAGCGTTGAAGTGGAATTCACCGGCGACGCCGACCTGCTGCGGAAAAACCATTTCCTATCCCAAGTGTCCGTGGATGCCGAAGTGAAGCTCCTCATGCCGGACGTCGAAACCGCAACGCACAAATATCTCGCCAGCCTCCAACCCCAGTTGCGCCGGATTCCGACACGGGTTGCGGTCGCGTGCCGAGGGTGCGAATACCGGTTCTCGGCGGAAGACGATGCGCGGAACGGGTTCAATGAATGTTGGGGCAAACTGGCCGACGTCACACCCAGCCTACTCGACCTTTATTATGTCAGCAGCGTCGGCGGTCGGGGCGGGCCGGTGGTCAATGACTTGATTGACCACGGCAAGGTAGGCTTGTTTGATGTCGCGGAAGAAAGTCTGGTCAAGACCGATGGCTCGGTGGGCGAAATTAACAAGCGCCAACTCATTCAACTCGAATACACCCGCGCGAATGCCGAGTGGATGAGTAAAGATTTTCCGAAGATTTTGGATTCATTCCAATTCCCGCTCCACTTCATCGATTTTGAAACCACTACCGTCGCCGTGCCCTACCACGCCGGGATGCACCCCTACGAGCAAGTCGCCTTCCAATGGAGTTGCCACCGGCTCGAAGCCGATGGTTCCATGAAGCATTTCGAGTGGATTAACACCGACGATGCGTTTCCGAATTTCCAATTCGCCGAATCCTTGATGGAATGTTTGGGCGACGAGGGAACCATCTTCATGTGGGCACCGCATGAGAATACGATTCTCAATGCCGTCCTGACCCAAATGGACGAGCGCGACTACCAGAATCCAGCTTTGAAAAAATGGTTGGGCAATGTGATTCGCGACGGGAGCGGAAACTCCGACCGGCTGGTCGATATGAATCGGCTCACAGTGAAAAATTATTTCCATCCGTTGATGAAAGGCCGCACCTCCATCAAAATCGTTTGCGATGCGTTGTGGAAAATTAGCCCCAAACTTCGCGACCAATATCCCGAATACATCAAGCAGGTGGACGGCGAAATTTTAAGTCCCTACAAGACGCTACCGCCGTTGGAGATTGACAGAAAAATGGTGGAGGTGGCCGAAGGCACCGGCGCGATTCGGGCTTACGAGGCGATGGTTTATGGTTTGGAAAAGGAGGACGCCGAAGCCAAGGAAAAATGGAAACGCCTGCTCTTGCAGTATTGCAAGCTGGACACGCTATCGATGATTTTTATTTGGCAACATTGGAAGCGGCTCGCGGCGGGGCGTTAGGTTTGGATGCGACGGGTAAATCGGCAGTGCATTCAAGATGACGCTTCAAAATGAGTGAAAATCCTTTTTAAGATTGACCACTATTTTGCCGTAGATAATCTCAAACCGATAACACGAAATCATCTACTGGGGGTTAATATATGGCCAACGAAACTTCACCGAATCAAAATCCAGATTTTCCACCGTCAGACAATCCGCCACCAGTTCTCACGGCAGAGGAAATATTGAAGAACGCTCAAGGGATTTTGGCAGTTGTTACGCCATTGGCCGAGGTTGCCAAGACGGCTATAGCAAATGCAAATGCGGCCTGCGACTCCATCAAAGAGACCCAAAAAGCCGCCACAGACGCGGCCACAATTGTGCAGGCAAAGTTGGTTGAAGTCACAACCACGGCGACACAAGTCGTCGCGGCTAAAACCAAAATTTCAGATGACCAAGCGGTCATCGCAACAAAATCGGAACACATCCAAAAAGCCCAAGAGCATGCCGATACGGTTCGGGCAAATCTTGACCGCGCGCTTACATCCGCGACACAACAAGCCACTTCTGCTGAAGCCCAACAAGCCAAAGCTCAAACGGCAGCGGACACTGCCGCTAAAGTGTTAGCTGCAATTCAAGGGACGAAAGGGTCGGTCGAATCCGAGGCGAAAACAGTTGCTACGGCAAGAACGACCGCCGTTGAATCAGCCGCGTTAACAAAAAACTTGGCCGATAAAGCGGCTACCATTGAAACGCGTATTGCCGAATATGAAAAGAAGCACGCAGAATTCGAGAAGTTGTGTGAAGAACATTTAAAAACAATCGAGACACTACTTCGCGGGGCAACAAGCGCTGGACTAGCACACGCCTTTGACGAACGTCGACAGTCTTTCCTCAAACCCGAAAAAGGCTGGCAAAAAGTGTTTGTTGGCTCTTGTAAACGGCGGTTGAAAAGTGCGGCGGGTGGCGCTCGAAAAGTGCCTCACCTTCCGAGCAAAGGGAACTGGATTTTCAGGTCTCCGTCAAGCTGTTGATTCCGCTTCGAGGTAGAAGCAGCAGGAGGGGGAGCTTCGA
>CAIXPZ010000150.1 GCA_903921455.1 uncultured Verrucomicrobia subdivision 3 bacterium
AAATTTCGGCCAACAGCGCGTTGCGGATGAGCGCCCGGCTGGGGCGCAATATTTTCGACGGGACCCTCGCCCCGGTCACGGTGGCGGAGTTGGTGGATCGACCAGCTTGCGGGCGGTCGTCTCGTCCCGCGTGCCCAGGCTCTTTTGCCGGCCGGTGGTCGAGTCCTGTGAATAGTAAATTCCGTTGCGGCGGAACAGGGTGAGCTTCGTTTTCATAGGTTCAATCCGGATCTTACCGCAGAAGTTCAACACACCTATAAAGGTGAGTGGGCGGGTTTCAGAAATTTTTTCAGGTTCAAACAGATTCAAACTGTAACCGGTTCAAAACTGACAAATTCACTGACAGTGGCCACCGTTCCCGTCACGAAGCCATTGATAAATAAGGGCCTAATCAGGCATGACAAGGAAACGGTAAAGTTTTGGATGCTCTATCAAGCACTTACAAAAGTTGCCTCGGGTGCTGGTAAAGAAACCGGTAAAGAAACTGATGAAGCCCAGGTAGGCGGGGCGCTGGCTGTTGTGGCACCCGCGTCTCGCGGGTCTTTTTCGGCGTCCCGCCGAAAAATCCCATGAGAAGTTCGTAAGACCACGCGGTTCACCGCCGCCGTCGGCAGGTGCATGAAAACTCGTGGTTCCGTTCCTTGTGGCATCCATGTTACCTTTTGTTCGTTTTTGGCATTTTTAAAACGGGGTATCAAATCGTCACAAAAAGTATCAAATAGTATCAAAACGTAACATGGCCATCACCGGCTGCCGTCAAAAACCGTAAAACTGGTGAAAAAACTGGTAAAGTTTTTAAGTCAGCATCAGGGTATCGGTTCAGTCGAGCGGCGAATTAAAATCTTGCGGGTGAAAGGGCATTGACGGGAAATGGGACCGCCGGAAAAAACACCCTGTTTTGGTCCAGAAACGGCCCAATTTTGGATGCTCTATCAACCACTTACATAAGTTGTCTCAAAAATGGACAATCCAATTCTACTCCTGTTTCCTCCCTTTCCAACCTTCCCAAGCCGACGTCGCCATCTGAAAACTGAAAACTTTCTTAGCTGCGTGTCTTGGCTGCCAATGGGTGGGAGTATCCGCTGATGACGCCGATGACGCCGATAAACGAGAAATCTAATCGGCGTTAATCGGTGAAATCTGCGGACTAACTGCGCGATAGCGTCTTGGAGTGCGCGGACATGTCCGCGCTTTGGAACCGGGAGACATGTCTCCCGGTGGGGCCGGGGTGAGGGAGGACGTTTCGGACAGATTAGCGGCGGAGAGCCGCCGCAATTCCAAACGCTGGCGCGAAATTCTGCGGCTTGCGAACCGCGCGATAGCGTCATGGAGTGCGCCGGCCCTCCGGCGCTTTGGAAGGGCAGACGGGGGCGGGAGTATCCGCCGATGACGCCGATGGCGCCGATAAACGAGAAATCGAATCGGCGTTAATCGGTGAAATCTGCGGACTGACTTGAAACTGAAAACTGCCTATCATTTTTCACCATTTTTTGCTGGACATTTTGGGGTAAAAGGCAGTTGATGGACTTAGCTCCAGTCTTTACGTTTTGGCCCGGAGCAGGTTAACCATCAGACCACTGTCAAATTATGACCCTCACCAAACGCGACCTCGTTATCCGCATCAGTGAAGAAACCGGGTTGATCCAGACCCAGGTCTTTGATGTGGTGCAAAAAACCCTGGACTACATCGCCGAAGCGCTCGCCAAGGGCGACAAGGTGGAGCTGCGCAACTTCGGCGTGTTTGATGTGAAGATCCGCAAGGCCCGCGTCGGCCGCAATCCAAACAAGCCGGAGACGGACGTGCCCATCCCCGCCCGCGCCACCGTCAAGTTCAAGGCCGGCAAGGAAATGCGCGCCGAAGTCCTCAAGCTCACCCCCAAGGAATGAGCCGCCGATGGGAAGAGACTTTTTCCGCAGATTTCGCGGATTAACACAGATTTCTTTTTTTGGGGGGGATGGTCTGCGAAAATCGGCGCAATCTGCGGATGACTTTGCTTATCTGTGTTTCATCTGTGTCCATCTGTGGCCAAAATTGGGAGTTAGGCAGTGGGCGGTAGGCAGTGGGCTTTGATCTAAAAAATGGTTTATCCGTGATTATCCGTGGTGAAGGTTATCGCCGGTTTCTGGTTTCTGAAAACTGAAAACTTGAAACTTTGTTTTTGTTTTAAATCGCCAATCGTAATTCGTAAATTCGCCGATCCGTGTTAATCCGTGGTTTAAATTCCTGCTTTGTTGTTCCTTCTGAAAACTGAACACTGAAAACTTGAAACTGCCTTTGCGCCTTCGTGCCTTGGCGTCTTGGCGTTAAATTCTTCCGCCTTAAAATTGGCAATCGTCATTCGTAAATCGTAAATGTGCCGATCCGTGTCCATCCGGGGTTAAAACTGATTCGTCTTCTCTTTTCACCGCCGATTTTTTAAGCTGTCCGCATGGAACGACTGCCCGGATTCCGCGATTTTTATCCCGAACCGCTCCCGCACACCGACGAGTGGAGCGCCGACGCGCGCCAGTATATTTTTGATAAATGGCGCGCCGCGGCCCGCCGCTACGGCTTCCGCGAATACGACGGCCCGCCGCTCGAACCGCTCGAATTGTTCACCACCAAGTCCGGCGAGGAAATCGTCGGCCAGCTGTTTGATTTTGTGGACAAGGGCAAACGCCATATCGCGCTGCGCCCGGAAATGACCCCTACGCTGGCGCGCATGGTCGCCGCCCACGAGCGCAATTACAAAAAGCCCATCAAATGGTTCGCCATCCCGCAGTTGTTCCGCTACGAAAAACAGCAGAAGGGCCGCCTGCGTGAGCATTTCCAGTTCAACGCCGACCTCATCGGCGAGCTGGATCCCGCGGCGGACGCGGAATTGATCGCGCTGCTGATCGACACGCTGCGCGGGTTCGGGTTGACCGAGGCGGATTTTGTCATCCGCTTGAGCAGCCGCAATGCGTGGCAGGAGTTCTTCCAGCATGGCGGCGGCGATCAGGCGCACGAATACGAGTTTTTCCAGATCATCGATAAGCTGGAGCGCACCGCGCCGGCGGAGACGGAACAGAAACTGGCCGCGCTGGGCTTCACGCTGGCGCAGGTGAACGAGTTCATCGCCGCCGGCCGGCCGACGGCGGAGCTGGCCAGCATTTTGCAGAATCTTGCCGCGCGCGGGCTGTCGGCGTTCGTGAAGATCGATTACCAGGTCATCCGCGGCCTGGCGTATTACACCGGCGTGGTGTTCGAGGCCTTTGACCGCAAGGGCGAGTTCCGCGCCATCGCCGGCGGCGGCCGCTACAACAACCTCGTCAAGCTCATCAGCGGCGGCAAGGTGGATCTGCCCGCGCTCGGCTTCGGCATGGGCGACGTGGTGCTGCTGGAGTTGCTCAAGGCGCGCGGCCTGCTGCCGAAATTTGACGCGCCGATGGACGTCTTTGTGCTGATCGAGGACGAGGCCTTGCGCCCGGTTTCCCTGAAGCTCGTCCACGATCTGCGCGCGGCCGGCTACGCGGTGGAATATCCGCTCACGCCCGCCAAGCCGGACAAGCAGTTCAAGCGCGCGCAGGAATTGAAGGTGGCCCACACCCTGCGCCTGGAAAACGATGCCTACGTCCGCATCCGTAATGCCAAGACGCGCGATGAGATCGTCACCGGCCTCGCCGGCGCCGCCAACCATCTGGGCTGATGTTTTGTGAAATGTGTGGAGTGTGTGGAGTGCGGTGACATGTCACCGCTTTCCCACGAGGAGACATGTCTCCCCGTTCCAAAGCGCGGACATGTCCGCGCACTCCCAAAAGTCTTGCCGTTCGCATTTTGAATAATAACAATCGCCGCCATGAAAAGCTGGCCGCACGCGCCTGAACACTGGCTGTTTGAGTCGGGCATTTACATGCTCACGGCCGGCACCTACCAGAAACTGCCGCACTTGAATTCGGTGGCGCGGCTGGATTTTTTCCTTGAATCACTGTTTCCATACGCGGCGGAATTTCAATGGTCGCTGCGGGCGTGGGCGGTGCTGGCAAACCATTATCACTTCATCGCCGCTTCACCGCCCGACCCGAAGTCGCTGGGTAAATTCATCGGCAAACTGCACATGAAGACGGCTCAGGAACTCAACCGGCAGGACGCGACGCCGGGGCGCAAGGTTTGGTTTCAATTTTGGGATAGCCACCTTACGTTCGAGAAATCCTACCTGGCGCGGCTGCACTATGTTCACAGCAATCCCGCCCGGCATGGCGTGGCCAATCTGTCGGAAAATTATAAATGGTGTTCGGCGGCGTGGTTTGCTCAAAATGCATCGCCGGCATTGGTGAAAACCGTCAAGAGCTTCAAGATCGACCAACTCGAAGTGCCGGATAACTTTTGACTTGGCTGTGGAGTGTGTGGAGTGCGGTGACATGTCACCGCTTTCCCACGGGGAGACATGTCTCCCCGTTCCAAAGCGCGGACATGCCTGCGCACTCCAAATTATTTAAGCAACTTATTCACCGCGTCGGTTGCGGCGGGTTTTTGCGGTGAATAACTGTTTTTGTAAAATCACTGGAAACCTTGATTCCATTGGCATTTCTGGTTTTTTCGCGGTTTTCCCCCGGGGGTTTTCCGGTGAATAATCGGTGCATATCAATTGATGGTCAGAAAATGAAAATCTGCTAAAGTCTTTACAGTTCATTGAAAGAACGAAGCGGGCGGCGGAAAGTAACATTGACGTTGTTCGTTTCAGGATAATCCCAGGCGACTGGGGAAAAGTCGGGTCAGGCTGGTTGACCCGGCTCCTCGGAACCGGAGCGCAAGTTCCGGTGAGGCAGAATTCACCAGTTCCTCTGGCGATGTTCGCACATCGTCAAATGCGAATGAGGGACTTGGCAGCCGGCCGCGATGAGAAGCCGCGGCGGGTTGAGTCAAGTAGTTCAGGCTGGTTTCGGGCCTGGATGAATCGCAGTCACCCAGAGGGTGAATAGTTGCTACTGTGCATCAGCACGGTGCGGATGGCTCTGGCGGGGTTGAATCAAATCAAGACCGCCCAAAGAAAAACGCCGAAAGGCGGACAAAAGGAGCGCCCGCATCGGGAAGAACATGGGACACGGCAGGTTCCGTGAAAAACTTCCAAGCGCCGGCGATGTTAAAAACGACACCGCTGGACTGTGAGATAAAAGGCAACTTGAGAGTGAAGAGGCGAGACCCGTGGCTAGGGGCGAACGCACCGTCAAAAGCGGTGGCTGACCCGGAGCCAGTGGTTAAGACGCGAATGAGATTCGCAGGCGTGTCTTGACCTGGTTTGCCGGCCGGTGGCGCAACCACCAGCCGAAGCGAGCTGAAAAGCCTCACTCAAAATCCGTGCGCTGTAAAGTGCCGGACGGCCCTGCTACGAGGCCGAGGAACTCCGCTTGCCGTGGAGAATAGCGTCGGGAAACCGGCAGCCCCGCAAGGGCGCGCCTAATGCCGGTTCGGGAAAGAGCGCATGGCGAACGCCCATCCCCCATTTGTCCCGGTTCGACCGCAAGGTTGGACCGGGACTTATTGTTTTTCGACCGACCGGTGGACCGATTTTCATACCGATTTTAGGCCGGTTCACTGGCTGGTCCGTCTCGGGGGGCCAGTATTAAAATGGCTTGCCATCCTTTGCCTAATCAGGACACTTTCTGCTGTCAATTAACCAACTAACTTTATGGGCCGCATCTATAACAACATCGTCGAAACCGTGGGCCGCACGCCCTTGGTCAAACTCAACAAAGTCACTGCGGGCGTGGATGCCACCATCCTCCTCAAGTGCGAATTTTTTAATCCGCTCTCCAGCGTCAAAGATCGTATCGGCGCGGCGATGATTGAAGACGCGGAAAAAAGCGGCGTGCTCAAAAAAGACACGGTTATCATTGAACCCACCTCCGGTAACACGGGCATCGCACTTGCGTTCGTCGCGGCGGCCAAGGGTTATAAATTGATTCTCACCATGCCGGAAACGATGTCGCTCGAACGCCGCACGTTGCTGGCGATGCTCGGCGCGAAACTTGTGCTGACGCCCGGTGCGGAAGGTATGAAAGGCGCCATCGCCCGCGCGGAAGCGCTCGCGAAGGAAACCCCGAATTCCTGGATTCCGCAGCAGTTCAACAATCCCGCGAATCCGGCCATTCATTCCAAAACCACCGCTGTGGAGATCTGGGAAGACACGGATGGTAAAGTGGATATTTTTGTTTCGGCAGTCGGCACGGGCGGCACCATCACGGGCGTCACGGAATTCATCAAGCCCAAGAAGGCTTCCTTTCAAGCCATCGCCGTGGAACCGAAAGATTCACCGGTCATTTCGCAGACGCTCGCGGGTCAGCCCGTGAAGCCCGGTCCGCATAAGATTCAAGGCACGGGTGCTGGATTCGTTCCCGGTAACTTGCATCTCAAAGATAGCGCCGGCAATCCGCAGATCGTGGAATGCGTGCAAGTCTCCAACGACGACGCCTTCGCCATGGCGCGTCGTCTCGCGAAGGAAGAAGGTATCCTCGTGGGTATCTCCACGGGAGCGAACGTCATTGCGGCGATTGAAGTGGCAAAACGTCCCGAGAACAAAGGCAAAATCATCGTGACGGTCGCGTGCTCCACCGGCGAACGTTATTTGAGCACCGCGCTCGCAGCGGAAGCTCGCGCTGAAGTCGGCGGCTGAGAACACGATTTGCATTTAACTGCAAATAATTGGTTTTCGC
>CAIXPZ010000151.1 GCA_903921455.1 uncultured Verrucomicrobia subdivision 3 bacterium
CTCGCCGATGCCGAGTTCGTAGCGACCGGAAACGCGGACCCGGTCGTTCGGACTCAATTTTTCGGGGGCGGAACTCATGACAAACTCACTCCGTAATGATAAGTCTCCAGACCGGCCTCGCTGCTGATGTCCGGGTTGGAGCCGAAGAGCCGCCAGAGCGGGATGCGCTTGCCGGCGTAAGGCACAAAAAGATGTTTGCCCGCGCCCAAGATCAGTGAGCGCCCGATGGGGACATGGATGGTGCTGATGTTACTGACTTCGTTGGACACGGCGTGGAGACGGTTACGCATCGTCTGCAAAAACGGCCACTCCCGGTTTTCGTTCACGTCTTCAAGCTGGTTCATCTGGACGAGAAAATCGTCGAGGCCATACAGGCAGAGTCCAGGCGAGCGACGGGTGTAGGGAAATGGATCCTGCTCCAACTGGCGGACCAGATCGGCGAGGCCCAGCCGCGTGGGATGGAGTTTCACCTTGCCGGTCTGATTGGCAGACCAGTCACAAGCTTCAACGGGCAATACTAGGTATCCTGCCATAAATCATCATGTGGTTGTGGCTGCGGTCGTCTGCGCGAACATATCGTCGTAGAACGGCAGCAGTTTGTCGGCGGACTTTGACCAGTGGTCGGGGTCGCGTTGTTTGAGATATTGAAGCGCGGCGCGAATCTGTTCGCGCTGGCCGCGAAAACGCTCGACAAGATGGTCGAGCCGTTCACCCTGCTCGGCATTGCCGGCAAGCAGGTGAATCACGTCCACCAATTTGGGGCCGAAGGCAATCGGTGTGTTATCATCAATCGCGAGCAAAGCGAGTTGCTGCGAGTTTGAATCCGTGCCACGAAGCGTCAGACGCAGACCATCGAGCCGTTGTGATGGTGTCAACACCTCATAGGTGCGACCGCCCTTAACCCGACCTTTGCGGAGCAGCGGCGGCTTGTGGCCGGTGAGATCGCTCACCTCGAAAACGCCTCTGGTAAATTTACTTATACTGTCCACGGAAACTTCGTGTTTGTCGCACAATGCCAGCAGCCAGACTTGGCTGAGGGCATCCAAGTTTTCCAATTCGCTTGGCAGTGGTGTTTCCTTGCTGACGATTTGTTCAACCATCATCCGAATGTCCTGCAAGGCAGAACGGAGCGGGAATGGTTCACCATTCCAGTCCAGCACCGCGCCGAAGTGTCGGGAATAGACTTCAAGACATTTACCGATGAGCACCATGCGAATGTCTGGCGGCGGCAGCGGTCGCCCACCGTATCGGCCAGCTTCAATGCGGGCGACTTCTTCTTTGGCGCGCTGCCGCACAGATTGGCGCAATCCAGCCCAACTCCGTTTGGTGCGGGTGTCTTCGGCACGACGTTTGCGGCAAACATGAATCAGGTCGTAGGCAATGGCTTCATTGTCTTGAAGATGCAGTGACGATTCGCCTTCGGACTGAACTGGGTAGATCGCCTCAATTTCAAACCCGGCATTCATCACTGCACTCAACAGATTTTCCCAAGCTGAACCTTCGGCATGATGGAAGGTAAAAGCCATAACGCCATCGTCATTCAATTTCGCGTGGCCAGCTTTGAAAACAGTCTCCAATCCTTTGCCGAAATCTTCCGCCGAAACCCCTCGATTGGCGTTCTGGACTATCTCGGCTATCGTGGGAGTGTTTTCTGGCAGGAAAACCGAGTATCGGTTTTTCAAAAGCAGTCGCAGCCAGACATAAAAGAAATCCGCTAATTCGGCATAATTGACGTTGTCGGCATAGGGCGGATCGGTGATGATAAAATCTGCTTTTTCCAATTCAGCATCGGCAAGAGTGCGTGAGTCTCCACATCGTAAATTTGCGGCGCGATCCTCTAACGAAATCTTATCGCTGTGTATAGCTGAAGCCTCTGCGCTGCTTCCATCGTATCGGCGAACGAGTTTGCCGGTCGAATCATACGAACAATCCTCTGGATTCTTTGCCCATTGTTTTCCCTTTTTTACAATTTGAAACCAGGGAACAAAACCTTTGCCATAGCTAACACCCCAAATATGGTCTTCGCATGGTGTGTTTTTGGGGTGGTAGTCATGTCTGGAAAATATTCCTTTTGCTGACTCACTCTTGCTCTGATTTTTTTTGTAACGAGCAAACATGTTGCTGCCCTCAAGTAATGAGAAAAAAGCGGAGAGCAGCATTTCCTGGCAAGCAATGTTTTTCTCGGCAGCGATACCTTCCAAAAGTGTGCTTAGTCCGATAAGTTGCCGAGAATTAAACAATTGCCACCAATGTAAATAATGGTGACCCAAAAGATGCGTCTTAGTTTTCTCTCCATGAGGTATTTCGCTCTTTGGATACGGAAGACCATTGCGATTTTTTTCCCAAAGTTTTTCAGTATTTGAAAAAAGCGCCATGTCTGCGGGTGAATGCCTTGCGTAGAACTTTCCACTTTGTTTCCAAATCAAATTATGCGTGCGCGGCACAAACTGGCCGGAATAAGAGACATCGGCAACTATTGGCTCTTCTTCTTCTGATTCGTTTTGATCGGATGGTTCTTCGGCTACAAACAACTCGCCCGACATGGTGCCAGTCTTGGCTGGGTCGTTTGTGGGGTCGCAGCCAGGTGCATAGGCTTGCAATCCATAAGCGTGCATCGGCAAAAGTTGTCCTGCCGGCAGCGATCGTATGGATTTGATAATGTCGTCACGGTTACCGCCGCAGGCTGAACAAACAAACTCTCCCTTTGAAGGGACATTCCCCTTGAAAGGATCGAATTTATGGCCCGCCGGGCTAGTTACCATTGTCTCTGGCACCAATTCGCCCCGCCACTGGAATACATCCTCGGTTTGCGAGCAGAGCAGGACGGTCAACGGCACCTTCTTACGCTGCGGCTTGCGTTTTTTGCGAGACTTCTCGTCGTGCATGTAGGCACTCACTTTTACTTTTTCGTAGCAATGAGGGCAGCAAACCTGACCTCGTTCCAACGTGCCCCAACTCACTTTGGCCTGGGTGCCATCGCTTTCACCTTGGGCAACGAAAAGGCCGCCATCGGGATGGGCATACGTCCAGCGAGCACTCCCCTTGCCATTGGAATTTCTTGGGCTGTGCAACATGAGCCTGGGATCGGCTATGAGCGCTGCCGGTTCAATTTCCCAATCAAACACGGCATTGCATTTGGGACATTTGCAATCGGGATAGTAGCGGATGCTGGGACTCTTGGCTGCAACGACGTAGTCTGAAAACAGTGGCACCTGTTTGCGACATGTCGGGTTGGTGCAGATGGCGGACTTCACCCAAAAAGTGTAGATGACATCGGACTGCGGCAGGCCACACACCTCCTCAGCCGTCCACGGTGCGGCGGTCTTGTAAAGTTCTAGCAAGGTTTGGCGCATCGGCTTGCCTGACCACGGCACAATACGATTAGACAGGCGCTCGAAAGCGGCGTCCAACTCCACCAAATCCACCGGCTCGACCTCGGTTTTTACAATGAACCACGAGACAGGATTCAAATCTATGCCGACGACCTTGCAACCAAGACGCAACGCCTCGACGATGGTGGTGCCACCGCCCATAAAGGGATCGAGGATGATTTTGCCCTTGGTGTGCGGGTCGTCGGTGTGGTCCTTGTAGAACTCCTCCATGATGTTCGTCCCTGCCGGCTTCAATGCTCCTAGTAAGATAGCGCGAAAGACACACGACGCCCGGCGCGCAAACCATTTGTGCATCTGGTAAATGGGTTTGAACGCATTGCGCTCCGGCGCGGCGAGAGCATTGATCTCGACGATGGGAAAATCTTCCTCGATGGCGCGCTTGGTGGTCGGTGGTATCATGGGCGAGTTTTGAAATCCCTGGGGCGATAAACGATGAGGCCTTGAACGGAGTCAAAGGCATGGTCGGCGGCGGCAATCTCGGCAATACCGAGCCGGCGGGCGATGGCGAGGTTGATGGAGTCCGTGGTGGTCAGCCCGTGCATTTTTTGGAGAAACAGCGCCTCCAGAAAATCTTCCGGGTGAACGGAAGCAAGTTCAAGCTCACCGCTCAACAGGGCGCGGGTGTCGTCGGCGTAGATGGTAAGGTTGCGAATAATTTCGGGATTATCCGACATATTCAGGAGGCTGCGGTCATGGATGTCACCGGAGGATGGAAACTCCGGGCGATTCATCACCACTTCCTCGCGGCCGGCGATGGGCTGGTATGGGGTGGAAAAAAAACCTTTGGCCTGGGCTTCCTGACGCATCCTTTGGTCGCAAAACTCGGCGAGAATAAACGGGGTAATGACGCCCTGAACCGCCTTGCCCTGACAGCGCCGGATGAGGGCGCGACATTCCGGCGACACGCCCCAGCGGGCGAATAAGAGGATGCTCGTATGCAGGAGCACCCGCGCGCCACTGTGAATTTCGCTCAAAGTTTTCATGGCCGGTAAGGCGGGTCGGTAATGAAGGTATCGAAAAGGCCGGTGCCCGGCAGGAGCGGATCATCTTCCAAGAGGCGGTCCAGACCGACGCGCTCGGAGCGGCGAGCCTTGGCGCGCTGGACGTAATCATTCAGCGCCAGCTCGACGACCTCGGCGATGCGGCGGCGCTCCTGGGTGGCCAGCACCTTGACGTCGTCATACAGCGCATCGTCAACCACCGTGCCAATTTTACGTTTCATAAATACTGGTCAAATTATGTCACTGCTTTCAGCGGGGTTCGAGTTCAATCCACGGCACGAGGACTTCCATGAGGGAAAAACCGCCGTGATGAAACAGTTTGCGGGAGCTGTCGCCCTTGGGGCGGGTGCGCAACCGGCCGCGCAGCAAGGCGACGCGGCGTTCCGGGAGCAACTGCAAGTCGGGATTCCACGACGGAAAGATTTCGTCCGGGGCGAACTCCTTGAAGCGGGACTGTCCGAGCAGGTTGGCGGCATCGGATGTGCGGGTGGCTTCCAAGGATGCGCCCAAAAAAATGTAACCGTGGTCGCTGGTGACGACGATGGGCTGGCCGCGAGGAATGGCTTGCACGCTGTTTTTCCAAATCGTGGGGATGTGGTTACGGTGGAAATTGCCGAACAGCGCCTCGGTGCGGGCGGCGTCATCCTTGAACAATCGGTCAGGGTAAGTGGACCAGAGCAACACGCTGCGGCCCTCGGTGGGCGTGTAGCGCGAGGTCGGATGCTCCAGATACACCGCCTCGACTTTACGCGAGGTCAGTTCGGCGCGACCGGGGAGCTGGGAAGGGCCGAGCCGGGTGCCGACGACGCGCTGCTCGACATAATCCATGGTCTCGGTGGGCAGACAGGTGGCGATGGCGGCGGCGGACTTCACGCGGAAACCGGAATCCTCCGCGAGCTTTAGCAACAGCGGAAACTCGCGCAACGAAAGGCCGTCGAACACGACGGCGGCGCGGGGCTGCGCCAGCGGCGACGGCGCGTCCAGGCCGAGCCACGTTTTGAGCGCGGGCGCGGACTGGCTGTCCGCCGCCAGTTCGCCCCAAATTTCCTGTGCGCCGGTGGCGATCAATTCCTCCAGGCCGCAAACCGCCTCCTCGCCGCCGCGAAGAAACTGGTCCGGTTCGGACTTCTCGTAGCGCGAGCGGGTCCAGACGGTTTCCAGCAACCATGATTTGATGGCCGGGAGGCGGGCGCTGTCGGCGAACAGTAGGTCAGGTTTGAAAGCCAGTTTGGACATAACTCATTCGGGTTTGACCTGAATCCCCAGCTTGACTCGGCAGGAGCCGGGCGTGAAATCGGGCAGGCGCTCCACCATGTCCTCGACCTGGGCCTTGGTGAACACGCCGGAGAATTGGAGCGCGGATTCGCCGTGGAAGGCGGCAACGCCGGTGAGTGAGCCGCGCAAGAACGAAGGCAGCGCACTGACATCCACCGTGCGTTCGTCGAAGGTGAGCGCGATTTGAACGGAGACGATCCGGCTGTCCTGATTTTCTTCCAGCAACCGGGCGATTTCCTGACGAAGCAACTGGCGCGACGGCAGGAAACTGGTGCCGACATCGGTGGTGGCGGGTTGCGAGCTGGCAGCCGGGGTCGTCGCGCCGGGCGTGCCAGCCGTAGCACTTCCGCCGGGCGTGGATGCGGCCGGTCGCGACGGCGTCAGCGGCAAGCCGGGTTGCGTGGAGGTTGAAGGCGCGGCGCTGACATCGAACGGTTCGGAAAATACGGCGTCGCCCAATTGGTCGCCGGTGAGACGCGGGGTGCGGCCACATACGTTTTCCGCCGGATGGCGGAGGCCGATGACGTTGCCCTGCGCGACCAAGGCATGAATGGCATCGTGAAAGACGCTGTGCGTGATGAGCACCGGAAAACCGGGCGTGTTGCGATACTCGGCCTCGACCTGGCTGACCTTCTTGCCAATGAGATCGGCGACACGACCGCTGAGATGCTCTTGGATGAACGACGCGGGATAAAGCGTCTTCAGCAAATGCTGGGCGATTTGTTCGCGGGACGCGGCGGCGGGCAAACCCTCGGCCTGGAACTCGCACTCGGCAGGGGTTTGGCCAAACTTCACGACTTGGATGTGCTGGAAGTTGGTCTTTTTGAGATAGTCCACTGCATTCCGTTTGTCATCCGCGCCGATTTTTGAAAATTCGTTGCTCTTGGCAGCGTCGCCGGCGGTGCGGGCTAGATAATCGGCGGCGAGCCAGTTCTTGGCGTATTTGAGCAAGTCGGGGTTGCGGCGGAGATCCACCTTTTCATCCCGCGGCTCGAACAAGACGACGGTGTTGCGGCGCTTGAGGCCAAAGAACAACTGATGGATTTCCGCCGGCTTCAACCGGCGGGGCGCGGCGAGCAGACGGATGGCGGACTGCGAGGAGGCATCAAGCGCGGCCTGCGCGGTGGCCGCGTCGGAGAACACCACCATTTCAGACTCGCGCAAGACATCGTTGGCCCACCACTTCACGATCTGCTCCCAGGCTTCATCTTCGGGGATGGACAGAGCGCGGAGATTGACCTTGGCGTGGGCGTTTTCCTTTACGTCAAAACAAAGTGAGCCGCCTTTCTCGTGAAAATAGGAACCGAGTTTTTTGAAATTGGTCAGCGAGATACGGAAGGCGTTGTAGTCGCCGCCGGGATTGATGATCTGGCGGGCGAGTTCTTCCTCGGTGATGCCAGTTTGCTTGGCGGACGGGGCGAGCGTCCCGAGCAAGGTGGCGGAGGCGATCTCGTTCGCAAATTTGTTGTTGCGCAACTCGGCCAAATTGGACTCGGCGCACGTCAGGAGATTTTGCGACGGGTCGAGGTCGGCGAGCCAGCTCCGCAACTCGGCGTCGGCCATGTTCGCGTCGGCCATCGTGATGAGATGGGTATCCGCGCAACGGTTGCGAACCAAGGCGGCGAGGAAACCGAGCGCGCCGCGCGTGCCCTGAAAACCGCCCTTGGACTGACGAATCCGCACCAGCGCAACATCAAGCAATTCGGGGGTGAACGGAAACGACTGGCGAAGCTGGTCGGGGTAATCCGGGGGAATATCAATACCGAAGCGCCGCCAAGTATTCAGATAGCTCTGGACGATGGAATCAATTTCCGCCGACGCCGCGAGCGGCGATTTTTTGAACAGGCGATGGAATAAAACCTTGCGGCGGTCGGTGGCATCTTGAAAGCGCAGCTCTTCCCTCGGAACACGTTTCAACGTGAGGCCGGGTTCAAGGTTGCCGTCATAGACCGAGGCGATGAGCACGACATTGGAATCCGCCCGGCTGGATTCCTCGGAAATCACCTGGAGAAAATTTAAGTTCTTTTGGCGCAGCGCGGGATCGCCGATGGCGCGAACGCCGCTTTCCAGTTCGTCGAAAATGAGAACAAGTTTTTTGCCGGCCAGCGCGGCGCGAAATTCCGGCAGACTTGGCGGCTGGTCGGCGCGGAAGCTCGCACCCAGCTCTTCACCGATGACACCCCACAGAGATTCGAGCGGGAAGTCGGTGAACTTGCGCGTGATAACCCGCGTGCCCTCCGGGGCGGAAAAAGTGAGACCATTCTCGGCGAGCCACGGCTGGCATTCGGCGGGCGAACTGCACAGGTGCAACGGGATCAGCAGGCCGTGGGATTTGCCGACGCCCTTGGGGCCTTCGGCGAGAAACAATCCCGCCTCGGCCTCGGCGGAGTTCAAGCGTTTGTTGACGGACTCGACGAGCCGGCGGATTTCACCGGAAGCAAAAGTGGATTGGAGGAAATCGCGGGGGCGGGATTCCAAGGCGCGGTGTTTAGAGTCCGAGACGCGCTCAATATCAATGACACCCTGGAGCCGACCGTTGAGAACGTCATCCTTTGGTTCGAGTAGCTGTTTAAGCATGGGTGAATGTTCGCATATTTTCTAGCCGCGTCAAGATAAATAGATGTTTCTTTTTCTTGACCGCCGTTTCGCAAAGTGGTATGGTCGCATGTGTCAGGGTTCATCTATATTAGTATAGATGGGTGAAAACTGTCGTCATCTCTGCTGAGTGGCAGAAATGAAAAGGCCGTGAAAGTGATCAGACTCTCACGGCCGGTAGAAACCATAACAACGGGAGTTGTCTGGATTTCTGGAATGACCAGCCACTGTTTTACAGTGGCACTTCCACGACTTCAAGACAATTCCCACAAAACGAAAGGCAAAAAGTGATTCTGAAATCGCTTGTTTGTCCTGGACCGCAGTGGCGGCCCTTGCCGATTCGGTTTGTTGTCTCGGAATTGTCCGGGCAGCGAATTGAAACCGGCAACGGTGAACGCTACTGGATTCTGGACTCGGACTGTAACTAGGCAGAACGAAGCGTCGTGGGAATGGCAACATTTCCACGACGCCCTTTTGCCGACACCGACAGGAAGCGGGCGGAAATATTTTTTGCCAGCAACAAAAAATAAAATGAGCACAGTTAAGTTCAAGCGGTTCACAAAACCGCAATTCCTAAAACAGATTGGCCGCGATTTTCTCGGCCAATTTTTCACGCGGTTCAGCCCCGAGCTGGCCGAAAAACAAATCACATTGCCGGCGGCGACGCTGAGTGATGATGAATATTATCAGGCACTGGCGCGGCTGGCATTATCGCCGGACGGTCTGCCGGAAAAACTAATCGAAGCCGCGTATGCCATCGAGGGCATGGCCAACGAGGACGGGCAGGAACGGCTGGAGCGGGCCATCGGCGAGCACGGGCCGGCGTTCACCTTCCGCGACGATTCCACGGCGGCGGAAATCGCCATGCAAGCTTGGCTGACGGATGCCGAGCGTTTCCTGGCGATCTTCAGCGAGCAACAACTCGCCCGGCTGGCCGCGTTTGATTACCACGGGACGCGGGAGCCGGTGGACCGGAGCGATTCCTTCAGCACGCCGACCAAAGCGACACTGGAACTGATGACGGCGGATATGGAAGAGGCGTTTCGCAGCCGCAACCGGGGCCAACGCACCTGCCGGGTGGAAGTGCATCCGATGGACGGCGAGTTTTGGTTTCTCATCCGGCACGGCGACAGTTACACGCGGGTGCCGACGGTGAGCAACGGCCAGATTTCCATCCTGCATTTCCGGCCGGCGAAGGATGATGTCGTGGTTTATTCGCCGCTCGGCGATGAACTGCGCATCCATGCGGACCGGAAGTGGGAAAAAGAATTGTATCGCACCACGCTGGGGCGGCGTTTGTTCGGCGAGCCGGATTATTTTTCGGTGCGCAAAACCTACACGCTGGATCCGCTCCGGCTGGACGGCGTAGATGCCCTGGACGTGGGCGATGTGCCGGGCCTGACCAAGCTGGTGCTGCGGGAATTTGAAGTGGCGTGGCCGGGCGAGTTCCATGACAGCGTCATCCGCAAGTCGGTGGATGTGTTCGCCTCGGCGGAAGCCCGCAAGACGGCGGCGCTCCCGGAAAGCGGGCGGCTGGTGCGGGCGGTCTTCGACGGTTATTTCGGCGACAATCC
>CAIXPZ010000152.1 GCA_903921455.1 uncultured Verrucomicrobia subdivision 3 bacterium
GAAGCTCCCCCTCCTGCTGCTTCTACCTCGAAGCGGAATCAACAGCTTGACGGAGACCTGAAAATCCAGTTCCCTTTGCTCGGAAGGTGAGGCACTTTTCGAGCGCCACCCGCCGCACTTTTCAACCGCCGTTTACAGATTTCATGTGATTTGTATCAAGAAAACAATCTCTTGCCCGCGCAAGCCGTCGAAGCTTTTATTTCTAAGATCGAGAATTCAGAGGAGTGGCAACGGGCACTCACCGAGAATGGCGCGTTTGAAAAATGCCAGCGGATTTTGCGCGACCAAGTCCATTGGGGTGAAGACTACGAAGGCCCGAACGACCCGCAACAACTGCTTGTTACGTTCCGCCAGGCGGCGATGAAACGCCACCGGCAGCACGTTGCCAATATCCACCGAAATTACGGACGAGAAATTGGATTGGTTTCAAAACGCGGCACGGTGAAATTGCGTTATGCCCCCACAGACGCACTGTTGAAAACTTTGTTGTTTGCTAATGTCGGAAAGCGGATTGAGCTTAACCAATTCCTTTGCAAGCTGCATGGCCGATATGGTCTTGTGTTTGGCGACAAGGAAGCCGAACAAGTTTTGGCAAAGGACGAATTCGACAAAAAGGCGTTCCAGGCTAATTCACGCCGGCTTGAACAACGGCTTGGCAGCGTCGGGTTGCTACGTCGTCTTTCAGACGGCTGCGCTTATGTCGTCAACCCATATCACGCGGAGGCCAAATGACCAGCGATCAACTCATCGGCAGGGTGGCAGCTTCATATCTTCGCAACCGTCTCACCCAGGATGATTCCTCGGGCGTAGCCCGATATTTGTTGGACTGTCTGACCGCCGACCAGACCGCCGCCATCGCAAAGGCTATTCTCGCAGATGCCAGCCTTGCCCAACTTGTCGAAATAAAACTGCCTGTTCATTTTGTCGGCAGCCACGGATTACCGTCGGCGGTTTTGACTGAGGAACGCACGACCTATTTTCGAAATGCCGCTTGTGAAAAATCAGCCCTCCTTGTGGCAAATACGGGTGACGACGAGGAACAATCTCTCAAAGAGTTGGTTCCAATCGGTGCGCAGCAGCTACAGGCTCATCCAGAACTTTGGGTGAGTCTTGCCACCGAAGGATTACCAATCACCGAACAGCATCAGGTTTGGTGGGTAAAAGCGCTCCAGGGATTGCTTGAAGTTCGTTCATTCGCGCTAGACCGCTTGGCCGACTACATCCTGCAAACCCGAACGGCGATTGAGGACGGCCAACCCATTCTTTACGCACTAGGCGTTGCTTTCCCAGCCCTCCGCGTCCCCAAGGACAGTGCCTTTTTTTGCAACTTAAACGAAAAAACCGCCGGCCAGCTTTCCAAGTGGAAGACTCTTTACGCGCAGGCTATAAAAAGGCGCTCCTGCTACCTCGTAAAGCAAACGCCCGCGCAGGCGTTGCTATTGGAGGAAGACCTTACCACCTCGTTTAATAAAGTTCAGGATGCCATCCCGGAAATACTGCATCCGATTATCAAAACATTTATTCAAGCTGACAGCGGTTGGAATAAAGAGGCTGCGAATCTGGCAGAGTGTGAATGGGAATTGGTGAAGCCACTTTTCGACGGTCTTAAAAAAGAGCAATTCAATCTCGGCAAGGCGACACTTGAGTTTTACGACGAGCGCGAGACAGATTTGTTGAGACCCGAAGAGCGTGATTACTTGGCTCGTTTGCGCGACAACAAGCGAAGCGAAGCGCAGGATGAAGACGAAGATTTTTACAGGCAGCACCGAAACGAATTGAAAGAGCTTCCGGCCCTTAAAGTAAGGTGGGACAGATTCATCTTCGGGACCCCCATCGAAACCGAAGATTTCCTTTTAGGCATTGCATTGTGCTTGGAATGGCTTTTCAACGAAGACATGCCGTCGTCTAAACGCCGACTGAAGATCACTTGCGACCGCCGCACAAAAAAAGACCTGAAGGACATAAACGAAGACGCTGCCCTGTTTTTTGTTTGCCGTTACCGAGGACTGAAGTCGCTTTTGGGGAATCGCGTTTCTTGGGACGTTGGTGAATTGATGAATTTTGAGGCGTTGAGCGACCAATGGCGGCGGGCGACAAAAGCTTATCGAAATAATTCCGTCGCCAAATCAGCGTTACAGTTGAAATTTTATCTGGATCTAGAGGTAGAGCTTTCAACCGGCACAACCGAGACGTATTCCAAGCAACTTGTCTGGAAATACAATCCAAATGCTATCGCGAGTGAATTTCCCGGCGACTGGTCGCGGCTCGCCGACCATCCGCTTGTTTACAGTTGTGTCAACCGCGAGCCGGTGAGCGGAAAGGGCCGCTATCAATCACTTGATCTCCGCAATGTCCGCACCCTTTATCCAGCTTACGGACAGGACCGGGGTTCGTTCGTCGCCACCTACCGGAAAGAATCCGACATTTCGCTGATTTGGCCAGCACATCTCTCGAACGCGCAGGAACAAGGGCTTGTTTCCGAGCAAACCGCCAGCAAACTTTTAGAACTATTCCAAGTCTTTCAGCAGAGCTATCAAATCGCCGTCAAAGGCTTCGTTGGGGAAGGTTTGTCGAACACCCATCTAGTAAAGCAAGCGGAGGACTACGGCGCACTGCTACACGCCATAAGTAGGGATGCCAAAGGCGACCGAAACAGGGAAAATCTTTTACGCCCGCTTCTACAAATCGGGACCGTCGTCGTTGACGGAGGCAGAGTCACCGCCATTGTTGCCCCCTGGCAGCCACTTCGTCTCGCGGCAATTGCAACCAAAGCAATCCAAGTTGCATCCCTGGTGAGGTATTTGTTGACCGCCGAAAGCGTGTTTTTTGGCGATCCGCCTTTATTTTTCAAAGAACTTGAACAGGAGTTGTCGCATCCTTTCTACCCCGAAATTGTGCTGGGCTGGCATGAAAAAAAACCCGAACTTTTGTCGCTGACCGACCATCATCTTGATTACAGCCTTCACGAATCCCCCGTCATCAACAACGACGGGTTTGACGACACGAACGAAAACCCCTCTGAAACCTCATTGCTCGTTCTCGATTTGACCAAACGCTTCTTATCGCTCTATCCACATGAGCGGGCCAATCTCTCCGTTGTTCTTTACAACTGCGATTCCGCCCGACTGCCCTATGCCCTCGTGGACAAGATGAACGAACTTCACGAAGACGAGGAGGACATGCGATGCCAGATCATTCTTCGCCATCGGGACGGGGTGAAGTTGCGCGACCTTTACGAGAAAATCATTGAATCATCCGATGCGGATGCGGACACGTTTGTTTCCAGTGAGGCCGCTAAAGATTTTATGGCCCGGCTTCGCATCGGAATCATGGCTGACCAGGCCCCCGTGCCCGATCCCAAAGACGGCCCGCCTGCGGACATTGTTTTCTTACAGGATGTTATTGCGCGGCACGCAGGATTGGAATGGTATCTGGAAACATGCAATCCGATGGCTTCAGCGACCCTAATTCCGGCCCGGTGGTCCCGGCGGCGTCCGGCCGCAGCCGACGACATGAAGTCGGTTGTCTATCTTTGCTGCCCAATTCAGACGAAGGAAGGATGGTCTTTTACAACAGCCATCACAACTTTCATCAAAGGCGATTGGGATGGCGTGGAAGGCAAGCGGTTACTGCCAGCACGGAAACTTGATTTCAACGACAATCAGACCGCGAGCATTTTCAAAGAGATTCATAATCTCGGCAATTGGGTAGTGAATTACGACGAGCTACTTGACCGTCGCCAGCTCCTTAACCAGAACGTCAAAGTCATCCGCTACAAACAAGGAACGACGCAGGGACGCAATGTTTTGATTTCTTCGACCGCGCCATTAAGTTTGCTCCGCTCTATGGTTTTCGGGCGGGTCAAGGATTTGAACCTTGAGTTGTCTGACTCTGAATACCGGGAACTCACTGAAAAGTTTATCAATGACGCCAACGAAATATCCGGTGACATCGTTTTGCGTGCGGCAAAGCGGGGACGCAATGCGAGTGAATTGATGGGGGTTGTATTGAGCCGTTACATGATTCGGCACGAACTCGGCACCAATCGCCGCTTTGGCTGGTATTTCTTGGATGACTATGCGGAGTGGCTTGGTCAACGCGAAGAACAAATCGCTGACATTCTCGCTCTCACCCCGGAACAGACACTAGATGGAAAGATGCAGCTTGCTGTCATCATCTCCGAAGCAAAATACATTGATGCCGCAAGCCTTGCCGCCAAACGCAAGGAATCCCAGAAACAACTGCGCGATACGGTTCGGCGCATTAACGACGCCATATTCGGCGACCCCAAACGCCTTGACCGCGATTTGTGGCTATCGCGGTTTTCAGACTTGATGCTCAACGGGATTCAATTCCCAGCCAATTCGCCAATTGACCTGGCTGCGTGGCGCAGGGCTGTGCGCGAAGGCGAGTGCTCAATTCACTTGCGAGGTTATTCCCACATTTTTGTCTCAGGGCCATCCGACTCCCCCGAATGTTCCGACTTTGCCGCTGTTGCCGAAACCGACCAGTCATATCAGGAGGTATATTCGAGGGCGCGGTTGCGCGAATTGGTATTGGGCTACTGGAAAAACAGCGATCCAACCTCCATCCGAAAAGCCGTGGCCTCTACCGACATTTGGAAGGAACAAATCTATCGGCGACCTTCGGATCGTGTTCAGATTATCCAGCAACGTCCTACTAGCGACGAACAGCCAAGCCGCAACGCAACGCCGGCAAAAAGTGAGCCAGCGAAAGCCAAACCGGACGCAACGGCTCCCTCACCGGCCAAACCCTCTATGCCAACGCCAAAAAATCAAGATGCACAGGCCGTTGCCGAGCCGATTTCCAATGGCGTATGGGCTTCCCCAAAAATCGGTAAGTTGCTCGCTGACTATCAAGGTGGCACGCAGGACTCCGCCGCCGAACTGGAATGGCTCAAGCAGGTTGAAAGCCTGTGCAAGGGTGCTCTACAACAATTCCAGTTTCAGTCCAAACTCCTCAGCAGCACTCTGACGCCGAATGCAGCGCTCCTAAAGTTCCAAGGGAGTGCCAACCTGACCGTCGAACAAGTTCTCCGCCGCCGTTCCGAATTTCTCACCACGCACAAGTTGAACGTGATTTCTGTCCGTGCCGAACCTGGTATTGTGGCAATCGCAATAGCCCGGACAAATCGGCGAGTCCTACACCTACCTGAAGTGTGGAAGAGCTGGAATTCTAATTGTGTAAATGGAAACCATGATTTGCTGATTGCGATCAAAGAAGAGGACAGCAGCCATTTATTCCTTTCTCCGAAAGCGAACGCGCCTCACACCTTAATTGCCGGCTCCACTGGCAGCGGAAAGTCCGTGCTGATGCAGAACATCATTTTGGGCATCGCTTGCACAAACACGCCTGACCAAGCCAAGATTGTCCTGATTGACCCCAAACAGGGTGTTGACTATTTCGCCTTTGACGGACTGCCCCATTTGCAGGGAGGCATTATCGAAGACCAGGATAACGCCATACTCACCTTGAATCAGCTTGTCGAGGAAATGAACCGGCGTTATTCGGTCCTAAAAGAAAACCGGGTTTCAAACATTTTTGACCTCAATAACAAACCCAACCCCACCGAGCGACTACCGTTTCTTTGGGTCATCCATGACGAGTTCGCCGAGTGGATGATGACGGAACAATATGCCGATGCCGTGTCCGACATTGTCGGCAGGCTTGGTGTTAAGGCACGGGCCGCAGGAATATCGCTGGTGTTTGCCGCACAACGCCCCGATGCCAACGTAATGCCAATGCAGCTTCGGGCTAACCTTGGGAATCGTTTAGTGTTACGCGTGGACGGCGAAGGCACGTCCGAAATTGCCCTGGGTGAGAAAGGAGCGGAGAGGCTTCTCGGCAAAGGACATTTGGCTGCAAAACTGGAGGGAGAACCGTCCGTTATTTTCGCCCAAGTTCCATTTGTTGATTCAACTTTCTTGGCGGAAACGGTCAGTGCCTTAAAGAGTGCGGCGTGACCCAGGACGTTGCTTCCAGCGTTCAAGCGCGAAGCATTGCAACGCTTTTCACCAACGCCGTTACGCAGGCATCCACATCATTTGTCGTTGAATCAATCCCAAGGGAAAATCGCAAAGATTGACGGGCCATCAAGCCGTCCGGTTTCATGGCCTTGATAACGTGAGACGGCCCATCAGAATCACCCAAGCAAGCCGAGCCTTTAGAAGCACAAATGCCAGCTTGATCCAGCATGGCGAGCAGTGCATCTGATTCGACCCCACGAAACGCGATGTTTGTAGTGTTTGACAATCGAAGGCTCGGATGGCCGTTGATTTCTGTATTGGCAATTCCGTCGAGAATTTCCGATTCCAACTTGTCGCGCAACGGCAACACTTTCGCATTGAATGTCGGTAGATCCTCCATTGCAATTTCAGCGGCTTTTCCAATTCCCACAATTAAGGGAAGATTTTCCGTTCCACCACGCCGACCATTCTCTTGATGCCCTCCGAAAAGAAAGGGCACGAACGGGGTTTTCTCCCGAATATACAGAGCGCCCACTCCCTTTGGGGCAAAGAATTTGTGACCCGATATTGAAAGGAAATCTACCGGAGTTCGCCGAATATCAATTGGCAGCTTGCCCGCCATTTGCACGGCGTCGCAGTGAAACAAAACACCACGCTCTTGGCACAATTCCGCGATTTGTTGAACCGGAAACAGAACACCAGTTTCATTGTTGGCCCAAATCAAAGATACGATTGCTGTTTGTTCGGTGAGCGCATTCTTTAAATCTGTCATGCTCAATAATCCGCAACGGTCCACTGGTAGTTTTGTAACGCGATAGCCGTCCTTTTCTAATTCTTGGCAGTGATTCAAAATCGAGGAATGTTCAACGGCAGAGGTGACGATGTGGCGTTTTCCAGGGTTCGCTTTGAGGGCTGCCTGAAGCGCTGAATTATTGCTTTCCGTGGCGCAAGAAGTGAAAAGGATTTCATCCGGGAGCGAACCGATCAACGCCGCCACTTTTTCGCGAGCTGCCAGGATGGTCTGTTTGTGCTTTGAACCGAAACGATACGCGCTCGATGGATTGCCCCAGTCATCGCAAAAGAATGGGCGCATTGCCTCGAAAACTTCAGGCGATGCCGGCGTTGTTGCGTTGTAATCAAAATAGATCACGCCGACATTTTGCCGTCCTTTTAAAAAATGAGCAATGGAAACAAGCCAAATGCAAGCCGGCCACCCACTGTCCCACCGGCAACCGAACTGTCTTGGGGCTGTTCACCAGATTACCGAATGGTTAAACTCGCGCCCATGAGACTCCAAGCCTACGTTTTCTGCGGCTGTTACGAAAATGGCCGCGCAAAGCTCCCGACGCCCGACCACCCCCCGCTGCCATGAGCCAAACCGAATCATTCCGGGCCAGCCGTGAGGCGCTGGTGCTCCGCCTGCGGGACCAGGAAAAACTGACCTTCCAGCAAATCGGCGACCGGTTCGACCGCTCCGATTGTCGGGCCGCGCAGATTTATCAGGCCGCTCGCCGTAAAATCCAATTCCCGCCCAACGGCCTGTCCAACCGGATCAATCGCCTTCTAACCAGGTCCGGTTTTACCGTCGATAAAACCGCTATCGCCATCGCTCTCCGAACCGGCAAACTCTATCCGGGTCTCCTGCCCCTCAACTATGGAATATACGCGCACCGCGACGTCTGTCGCTGGGCTGGCGTTGACCCCACGTCCCTGCCGTATCCCAGCCATCATTACGAACGGTTCCCAGACAACGGCCTTTCCTACCGGACGAACAAATTCCTTAAATTTACCGGCATCCCTGCCACGAAAGCGGACGTGCTCAAGTCCTTGAAGAATGGCGACCTGACCCCCACCAAACGCCCCATCGGCTATGGCAAGGGGACGCACGCGGAACTTTGCCGCTGGGTTGGAGTGACACCGAAACTGTTCAGAGACCGTAAAAAGGCGGGCAGTCAATAGCATCCGCACCCGCTTTTCCCCCTTCGCAGAAACTTCCCCGCATCAATTCCCCCGTGCCGGACTCCGCCTTGAAACGGTGAAGATTCTGCTCTCCCATGGGCGCTCACTTGTGAAGTTATTTTCGCACCGTTGCGCAGGCTCCACTCTGGCTCCATAACTCCACAAGAGAGCGACCCGCACCGGAAATGGGCGCGAGGCTTCGCCCGCCCAGGACCAAGCAATAGGCCGCGTGACTTCGTCCGGCCAAGACAGGCATTAGCCCGCGATGCTTCGCACGGGCAAGACATCAGCAATATGCCGCGAGCTATTCTCTGGTTTGTAAATTATTTTTTATGGGAGTTATTCACCAGTTTTGGCCGGTGTTAGATTGACCAACGACAACACCCACGAGCCATGCTTCTGCTGGTTGCGAGCGTGCAATTCGGCATCATACGGTTTTTTATCCACGATGATGCGAAAGACGATTTTGAGTAGCCTTTGAGCCAGGCACCGCAGGGCACAGGCGTGACTCATGCCTTCGGCGCGCTTCTTGTTGTAATAAACCTCCCCCCACGGGCTGGCGCGGTGGAAAGTATCCGCCCACAGATGGACGGTGTGGCGTAAAAATTTGTCGCAGGCCCGCCGCATTTTGACCGTGTGGTGCTGGCCGGATTGGAAACTGATGGGGGCAGTGCCCGCGAACGCTTGCAGCACCTCCGGATTGTTGGCATACCTGCCGGGGTCGGAACCGATGGCGGCCAGCAGACGCGGGGCGAGTTTCGTTTTGGCTCCGGGCAGGGACGCAAACAGATGATGATCGGGATGCTGCGCAAAAAGCTCTGCAATTTTTTGACGATAGTCGTCCAGTTGCTGCTGCAAAGTTCGCAACAGCTTGCACAAGCTCACGGCCAGATGGCTTTTGACTTCAGTGATCGCGGCGGAGCCCTTGAACTGGTCAGCCCCGGCAAATACTTGGAGCCGATGTTCCAACGTGGCCGGCCGCCAGAGACGATGCAGGTGTAAAAACTTTTGCCAGCGCCGCTGACCGGCCTTGGTCAAGGCAGTTGGTGTGGGGAACGCGATGATGAAATCCCAAGTGTAGGATTGGGTCCAGTCATCGAAAGCCTCCAAAGCAGCGGGATAGTATTCGACCAATGCCTGCTGGAGTTGATTGACCAGTTGTGTGCGTTGCGAAATCAAAACCACTTCATCCTGACACAGCCACTTGAGCTTGAGGCTGGCGTCGTCGGTAAGCTTTAGCGGCTTCCATTCATGTCCGTCCAGGCGCAACGCCTCGGCAAGCGCCCACGCATCCACATGGTCGGACTTGGCACCGCTGGGCATTTTGCGTTGCCGGTAACTTTTGGCCGCCACTGGGTTGACCGGATAGACCGTGCACTCATGTTGGAGCAAGTGATCCACCGCTGCCCCCTGATTGGTTTCAATCGCGAAGGCCAGACCGGTGAAGGCTGCCGTTTTATCCCGAAACTTCTGCCAGCCGCTCCGGGTGTGATCAAACTGAAAGTCGGCGACGATTTGTCCTTGTAGATCCACCACGACCACGGCGTGATGCTCACGCCCCCAATCGAAGCCGCCATAACTGGTGATTTGTTGCGACGATTTCATAATGTTTCCTTTCTTGTTTGGCATCGTGACGCTGTCGTGAGTCGACCTAATATAGGGAGCCTCGCAGGCTGTCATTCTCTCAGACTTTTTGACAGGCGCCGCCAAGCGGGCCGGTGAGCTCGCGGTGATCCTTGCAGGATTTGGCTTCGCGGACCGTGATCCGCTTGGGGCGATGCCGCCAGAATTTTTATATTCCAACGGCAAATTTTGTGCATAACTTTTTTCGCGCGCGGCACGTTTATTCACCACAGGCTGCGGGGATCTCCCATGAGATCTCCTCGCCAGTGATGAAGTAACCGTGTAAACCATATTAGGCTTCGCCACGGCCAGGACATCGGCAATAGTCGTGAGCACGTCCAGCTTTCGCCGTGCTGCGCTTGCAAAACTTTCCGTCCTCACTGCAAAAACCAATTAGTCTGACCTCCACCGTTTTATTTTCCACTGCGTTGCACCCAAATCGTTGTAAGTCAGAAAAGGTCAACACGCCGAATTTCTTCAAGTGCGTTTTTAATCATTCCCGCTGCTGTCGTATTCAGCCTATCGCCCTTTCTGGGCCGACTTCACCGAGGGGCCTTCGTGGTTCCCTCCGACGGGATTCCTCCCACGGGCCGCCGTCGGTTGCGCGGCCTTGCTTCAGTGCAGGGCGATAGACCGAATACGAACAATCAAGCGCGGGAACTCTGGAAAAAAAACACTATGAAAAATCCAAAACCAATTTTAAGCCAGGGGCTCCTGAGCCGATCCGAACAATCATCGGGGCAAGCCGGGGAGGCAGCCAAATACATTGTTATTTTGTGGAATCAGAAGGAGCAGGTTGTCGCGTTTCCCAACCGCGTGCAGCACGCCGAGGTTTTCAAATACACCAAGCAGGAAGCCCCACACATTCAGCTAATCAGCGCAGGCTTTTTTATCGCCGACGGTGATGCCCTCTGGGTTGGCGGCGAAAGCACTTCATTGGATTTGAAGTCCCGCCCGCAGGACACCGACTTGCTGAAATCATTCCTTGTCAGCCAAGACCGCAGCCTTTGGGATTTGACTCTTTTGACCGCCGGAGGTGCCCAGTGAACACGGACACCAACACGCCCAATTTACCCGGCATTGAGAGCCTTGTGCAGCCGTTCAAGTTCCAATCACAGCCGCATGAATACAAGGTGACCGCCTTGCGCGAATGTCCCACGCCGATGGATTTGCAGACATGCGACACGCCCGACAAGGTTGCGGCCTACTGGCATCTTCACATCGCCACCAATTCCTACCACGATCCAGAAAGAGAATGCTTGGCTGTGATACTTTTGAACACCCGCCGCCGTGCCAAGGGACACCAGCTTGTTTCCATCGGGACGCTGGACACGCTGCTTGTCAGCCCGACCTCTGTTTTCCGGCTCGCGGTGATGACTTCAGCGGCATCAATCGTTTTGGCACATCAGCATCCGTCAGGGGACTGCCAACCATCGGAAGCCGATATTAAAGTGACGCGCGACCTCATCCGCGCCGGACAGCTCCTTAAAATCGAAGTTTGCGACCATGTGGTAATTGGCCGTCCGAATTTTTCCAGTCTCCGCTCGCTTGGCTACTTCTATTGAGATTTTTATGCGACACACCAAGCGAATCCCCAACGACAAAGCCCAGACCGAGTTTTTCGGCATCGTCTGGCTGACCAGTGAAACCCATCCCCACCGGCTCCGGGCGGGCGATGTCATCCGTTACGACGGCAAACTGGCCCGCATCGTTCGGGTGAATGACAGCAACGCCGTAGTCGTTATGAATCGGCCAGTTCGCCAGTTTGAAACTCGTTTTCGCGGGCCGGTGAAGTTTCAGCCAGCGCCCGCCAGGTTCTACATCTCACCAGAGTCGGAATGCGAAATCCTCAACCGAAAAATTAAATGATTATGACCACCACCACACCACAACGCCCGCCATGTGATTGCGGGAATCCCAATGCCGACTGGCACGGCGACCGCACCGGCCAGCGTGAATACATGTGCGCCCAATGCTGGCAGGAAAAACAAACCACCAGCCACGCCGCCGCCAAGCCCATCGGCCACCAATGGCGCGGCATTTTCCTAGACGGTCCCCAATCTGACCTTGACCCCGAAGGTGAGGAAATTCCCGTGTGGGTCGTTTATGTCGGCAACGACGATGCCGACCCTGTCGGCACGGTCTATCGCCTCCACCACTACAAGTCCGCCGAGCTTCTGGCCTACCGGATGGCCGAAGACCGGAATCTTGAACTCATCCACGAAGCCATGCCCGATTGATTTATGAAAACACAGAACACCAACACAACACACACCATGAAAGAAGAACCAACACAGGCCGACCGCGAAAACTTTTTCGGCGGCGTCCTCTACGCTTACAGCCGCTCCCAAGCCGTCGCCGACGGCGTGCAGGTTGACGTGACCAAGACGGCCCAAGAGGCGGGAATCAAATTCCCAATGTTCCTGACGCGGGCAGTTTTCGACAACTACATTGCCGTGCCCGAAGGCGTGACCGGCCAAGACGAAGCCGGAAGATTGTGGGATCTGATTTGGATGACCCGCTTCGCCATCCTCCGCAGCCTCGGCCACACCGACCGCTTGCCGGTCGCCTTGTATGTTCGCAACGACAACCACCGCGCCAAGCTGGTGAAGCTCATCGCCACTTGCTCCGCGCTGGACATTGATGACCCGCAGCCCGCTTTGACCCTGATGATGACAGACGAGGACTAACCAACAATGGCGCATGGCTCGCACCCATGCGCCGCTTTCCAATTCAATTTATGACCTTGCCCAATTTGACCCGCACCAAGACCGAGGCGCTACAACTCGCCGCCGAGCTTTTCCCCGGCGAACGTGTTGCCGTCGCCCAGTTGAAACCCGGCACCACGTTCCCGC
>CAIXPZ010000153.1 GCA_903921455.1 uncultured Verrucomicrobia subdivision 3 bacterium
CCTGCCAACACTTTTTTGCGAATCTCAGCCCAGTCTTCCATATTGCGATACATGCTTCATTGTTAATGAAGATGCCGCACTTTTGAACCGCCCCGTCACACACATGACCCCGCCGCACTTTTCAGCCGCCGTTTACAGCCCGACCGGTGGTGCCGTTGATTTCAAAACGGACTTGGTGCGAGTCGAGCAGGTTCCACCCGCTGAATTCTAGCGCCTTGTCAATCAACACGCGCGAGAACGCTTCGTTATGCCCATCTGCCATTCACTAGTTTGGACAAAAACTAAATAGTTTGGCAATGGCGGGTTTAATGGCGGAAGCGCTACCATTGGTGTCCATGAATTGCTTGCGCCGACGTTCCCGAAAGGGCATCTGCCAAAAACCGCCACCAAAAAATCAAAGCGAACGGTATGATTTTGGTTTTCTTGTATTGTTTTGCCTGACTGCATAGTCTTTCGATGTGTCGAACAAATCCGCCAGCAAACATCCGACGCAAAGCCAGCCAGCATTTAGTGAGCATGATGCCGCCGACGCGCTGAATGAACATGGTTTTTTATTTCAACAAGTCATTCGTGAAGCGATTCAAAATGACGAACCGATTCGGCGGCAATGGCAAGTGGCAGCAATGGAATACCCGGTCACGGCGGCAGACGGCACCCAAACGCGGATTGATTTATTGTTGAGGCATGCCAGTTCGAGAAATGTCTATATTTGTGTGGAATGTAAGAGGCCAAACCCGAAGTATAAAAACTGGATTTTTTTTGATAAAAGCAGCGCAGGGATATTCATTGAGGATGGGAGGATGATTGTTGGCGAGAAATACGTCAGTGGGGTGCCGATTGATTACAGGCACATAATTTCTTCCAGATTTCCTGTTTCTGGATTTCATATTTACAACTATTACTTGGAAGCCACAAAGGAGAAAAATAGAGAAAAGGCATCAAGTGCTGAAACCATAGAAAAAGCCTCACGCCAGTTAATAGCAGGTCATACTGGGCTGATGTATAAATTGCGCGAATATGAAAAGGAAGCCATGTCCTTTTTTCGCTCAATTCCATTGATTGTGACGACGGCGGATTTATTTGCGGCAGACTATGACATCGGGAAGGTGTCGTTAGAAACAGGCATGATTGACGGCGCATCCCTGAAGCTGATTCCGCAAAAGTATTGCGCGATAAATTATCACCCCGACGATGGTCTTTCTGTTAAGCGCGAGCGTTCAAACCATCGGAAATCGGACGTGCACTCGGATATGGAATTTTTTCAAAACCGTTCAGTTTTTGTAGTGAACTCAAGTTCTATGAGAGAGTTTCTATTTTGGGCAGGAGAATACCTCACAGAACACCCGTAGAAATGTGAGACAAGTAGCTGAAAAATCCTAGCGCAAGGTCTGATTTTGGTTTTCTTGCGTGTCCCTGATTTTGTTTGCTACGCTTCGCAGAACCCAACCCAATGGTCGCCGCCGCCCACAACCGGATGCCAGTGATTATTGGCCCGGAACATTACCAATGGTGGCTGCAACCCGACCGCTTCGAGCCGCAATTCTTGAAAACCCTGTTGCGCCCTTACCCAGCCGAGGACATGGCCTGTCACCGCGTTACCAAGCTCGTGAACAATGCCCGCCACGACAGCCCCGATTGCCTGCAACCCGGTTAAATCTAAAATCTCCCCGGCATGTCCCCAACACTGGTGACAAGACGAGAATCTGGAATCTGTTAGTCTAAAGGCGTTGGGAGTAGTGACCCAACCGAAAAACAAGTGTTGTTGATAGAGCCCGGCGTAGTGTCCGGGCTCTTTTCTTTTAGATTCGCCGACGAAACCCTGCCAGACCTTGTGGCTTGGCAGCCATCGCATGGTGAACGCCCTTCACCTTCAAAATGGCCGCTGCAATCGCTTGCGTTCGGCCATCGGGAACCTTGCCGGGTAATAATTGGGAAAACCGGCCTTCCAGCTTTTCCAGCTTTGAAATTGTCGATTCCCCGAACCCGAAGAACTTGTGATTACCACTGCGGATGATGGGCAATATCTGCTGTTTCTGGCCCTCGGCCATGGACTCCCCCATCAGCACAACGACCTCCTGCCGGTCGAACGATTCCGAAGGTAGCTCCGTCATATCAATTTTTTCACCAACCTTGGCCGTCTTCATCCAAGATTCGAGGGCCATCACGGCTACGGTTGCACCCGTGGCCACGGCCATCAGCTTCGACAGCATGGCAAAATTATCCTTGTCTTCAATGTTGGCCAGATTCTGGGGCATGAACATCACTTGTTTGCCATCGCCACCAATGAGGAAAAGCGTGGGAGGCAGGCTTCCAGTGCCGCGCATGCAATATTCAGCGTAGTGACGGGCATTGCCAAGAAGGTCGTCCAGTGATTTGGGATTCAGGTTTGGTGTCATCCGGTTCGACATTACCCAAACACTCCGGACAGCCAAGTTGAATTGAGGAGATTGACTCAGGACAAATATGCGTTCCGTCGGACATTATTTATCTATAAGCCTGCAGAAAATTCGAAAGAAACGAACCAAAGTGCAGATTACCAAAAACCAGCTTGGAAATAAGCCTGAGCGGGACTAGAGTGTGATTGTGCATCGCGGCAAACCAACAAACATTAAACTCCTGCCGGCATATCCGCTAGCCGAAGCTGCACGTTTACTTGGTGCCCGGCCAGCCACTTTGAGTGCGTGGTTTCATGGTCGCCATTATAATACATCGGGTCGGAAACGCTTCGCGGCGGCAGTCCTTCCTGCGACACAATGCCAAGGACAGCCAATTTCGTTTCTTGATTTGGTTGAGGCGCATGTGCTGATGGCAATCCGCAAGGGCTACGGGATTCCGCTGCAACGCTTTCGCATTGCGATGGAGCATCTACGGGAAATCAGCGGCGATTTGCATTTTCTGGCTCATCGTGATTTTTACCATGACCGGCGTGATTTATTTCTGAAAATTGAAGACAAACTGGTTTCGCTGTCCGAGCGAGGTCAGTTGGTTGACCGTGAAATTATTTCCGAAGGTTTGAAACAACTCATCTACGGCAACGATGGCTATGCCGACCAATTTTTCCCTCGCTTTGGTGCGGTGCGGCAGCAAACGATTGTTTTGAATCCCACCATCAATTTCGGGAGGCCCTGTCTGGCGCGTTTAGGGGTTAGCGCCGATGCTATCGCGGCCCGTTTTGTAGCGGGTGAAAAAATTGCGGACTTGGCAAGTGACTACAATGCCACGTTCGACGAGGTGGAGGACACCATCCGTTGGCATGAACGCCTCGCAGCCTGAATCACTCACGCTGTTTATTGATAGAAATTCCGGTGGACGGATATTTCGGGATTTGCTGACCGCACAGGGGTTGCAAGTGGTGCTGCATGATGATGAGTTTCCCCAAGCTGCAGCCGATGAGGATTGGCTCGCAGCTGTTGGCCAAAAGGGCTGGGTTATCATCACTGGCGATAACGCGACAACCAAAAGCCCTCTCTTTCTTCAACGACTAGCCGGTTCACAAGCGCACGTTTTCATTCTCCTCGGATTGAACGGAAAGTCTGCCGAAGGTAAGGCGCATTGCATTCTTGAACATTACCCGCGAATCTGCACCTTGGTGGCTGGCAATGAACCACCAGCAATGTGGCGACTTGGAGACCAGTGCCGTTCTCATCGGGTTGAATTTCAATCCATTCTCTTAAGAATGCGAAGGAACCGGCGTATGTAACTAAACTGTGAACTTTTGTGTGGAAAACAGTTCACACGGTCGCAGAATCAGGGGCGTAGGTCGGGAAGAGCCGTGAGATGGCCGGCTAGCCCGCTGTCGCGCGACGTTGCCTTCAGCGGCGTTGCAGCATGTAAAGGGCGTTCTGATGCCGGTATGGCCACCGGAGGCAGCAGAACGGTGAGGATTCCGGCCATGCACCGCCCAAAAGTTTGTAATTACAAATTGACGTAAAACCACCCCCAAATGCCCATTTCTCTTTTCCACCCTCGGCGGCCAAAAAAATAAATCCAAATCGAATTTCCATAGTTTACACATCGACCACGGACGGAAGATGATGGGCCAAAATGGAGCCGACTTCTTCCTGCCAGCCAAATTTTTGCCAGCCCTCGCGAAAACTTCAAAGGCTCAAAACGGCCTCGAAAAACGGCGGACGTAGGAGGTGACCTCCCGGCAAAACCGGTGGCGCGGCCCACCAGACCCGCTTTACGCGATGGGGGGTAGGGTTTTGCAAAGAATCAAATTAACACTCCAAGAATTAACCGCCACCTAGCCCCCGCGTGCAAGTCGTGGTTGAGGGCTGTTTCCGTTGCGCAATGATAGGGGTTTTGTGGGCTAGAAAGTTTGCACACAATTTGCACAACTTCTGGGACGGATTTGGGTTTGCACAACTTTTGCACAAGGCAAAATTCGGCCAATTATTATTATGGAAAAATGGCCCATGCCGAGCAATTAAACGCTAATTAGCTTTGTTTTATAAGGGTTTTTGTTGTGAATGATGCCGATGAAAAATATACAATCAAATGGTAGCACAGAGCTCTTTGGAGGCTTTAGTCATGGTTCGAATCCATGTCGGACAACCACTTAATTTTACCTGTATAATCAACCTGTTCGTGCAGGTTTTGCGTTTGACGATAGCTCACTATCTTGGCTGTCTCAAGGATGATTATTGATCAGAAATCCGTTTTATTACTGACACTTTCACTGACACCTATTTTCAAAAGAATAAAACGTTTTCCTCAAAACAGTCCTCAGACGATAAGAATGCTTTTGCGGACGGTTCGGACGGGTCTGGACTAAAACTTTTTATTGTCATCGCACCAAATTCATCAAAACATCAGAGCATACATGACGGATGAATCAAATATCGACCTTGCGGGCGTACTGCAATGGGGCCGATTACTTGTAGATTCAAAGGTTTTAAAATCTGGGGATCGAGAACAACTCAAAACATACCTCGAGCAACTCCTGCAGGGGCTTAGCCAGCGATACACAGCCAAAAGCTCGCAGGCATTTCCATCGGCTGCTGAATTAACGAGATTGACCGAGGTTGTGATGGCGTTGGCGAAAGTGCTGGGAATAAAAAAGTCGCGCTTTGGCATTTTGCACAGCGCGATGAAGCGGATTGAAAATCGTTGGAACAAAATGCCACTGATTGCTTTTGCCGACGATTTGTTGAAACGGGTGCTCAATCTGCCACGCTCCCCGCATTCCGTGGTGCACAAGGCGGCAAAGGACTGCAATAAAAAAGACAAGGCTCGGCGTCAGCAGTTGGAGGAAATCAAAATTCTGCTAAGCGGAAAAGGCAACGCTGATGCCAAGTTAACGTGTTGGGAAGATTGGTTCGATGCGATTCAGGCATTAAACTTTCCAACTTCAATCATCCTCTCGAGGACCAATCCTAGCGTGGTATCCGCAGCCCGGTTTTGAAACGCGAGCAACAGCTATCAATCTGGCGACCGGCTTTTGGAAATTTCTAAAAATTATAAAATTGGCTGGTGGTCGTGCGGTAAAGATACCAAACAGGGAGATTTTTTGTTCTTTTACGCGATGAAGCCAGTCTCTGCAATTGTTGCGACTGCAACAGCAGCCAGCAATAAAAGGAAGAGCAAGAGATGGCATTTTGTTGCAGACATCAAAAATATAAAAATCCTCGAAAGGCCAATTACCCGAACGGAAATGTTGAAAGAAATTCCGAATTGGGGTTGGCCTAAACAACCACGAAGGGTGAATTATCTTCGCGATCCGTTTATGGTTAAGAAACTGTTCAAGCTCGCGAATCGCAAGCGTGAAGGGCGAGATGTGGACAACCCTGATGAGAAGGCAGCGGCAGAGATAAGAAATTCAGCCGGCGCGGGCTTTGGTGATTTTAAACAGAATCTGAAAGTTGAACTAGCTGCCTGCAAAGCTTTTAAAGATTACTATAAACGGAAAGGTTATCTCGTTACTTCGCGAGAAAAGGAAAATATCGGATACGATTTTGACGTGAGTAAAAATGGCGAAACGTTGCATGTCGAAGTTAAAGGGATTTCTGGATCTGGTTTTAAATTTCCCATTACCGCAAATGAAGTTGCCTGCGCTAAATCCGATTCGAAGTTTCATTTAGCGGTTGTATCGGAAGCGACAACTCCGCGACGAAAAGTTCACGTCTTTACACGTAATGAATTCCAGAACGGCTTTGGGTTGAAACCGCTCGCGTATTTTGCAGAAATAAAACGCTAGCTTTTTCCGTGAAGAAAATGGATTCATCTATCCGGAATGGGGTTGCTGATTTGCTGTGAGGTGTTAGTTGAGAACACTAAATCTTTTTTGGAAGATTGGATTCACCGGTGAAGGGGTCATAGTTCCCATCTCGCCCATCATATTTTACTGCATCAAAAGTCACTTGTTGGAAGGCGGTCATCAATCCGACTTCTTTAATCGGGCTGCTATATTTGTGCCGCCCGCTTGAGCTATCAAAAAACTTTCCGTCTGGGCTGATCATTGCATAGGAGCCACGAATGGTGTCAATGGACTCAGGAATCACGATGGTGTCCGATTCGGACAGTCCGGCATGGCGCTTGATGTATGCATCAAAAACAGCGCGACTAACTTTTAAACTCCCGATCTGTCGGTCGTTTTGGCCAGCAACTGGGGTCATTTGAAGTATTTTCCAGCGGACCGGCCGTGCTGTCCGGATAAAGTCAGACAGGTTCTCGTTGCAATTGTGAGTCGTGACTACGGTGTTAATTTTCAGGCGGGCACCGACTTCCCTGATCCAACGGATGCGCTCCAAATAATTCGCTTCGTCCAAGCTGGCACCTTGCCGGGTGGCTCGTCCTATAATCCGATTATTAACCGGGCAGACACTGTCAATGCTAAGGCCGATCCAATCTAAAATTCCAGCGAAACGTTGCAGATGTTTCGGTGTCAGAGTTAAACCATTGGTGATTACTGCCGTGACCAATCCTGACTCTTTTGCGAATGAAACCAGTTCAGGAAGAAACGGACAAAGCGTCGGCTCACCTCCCACAAAGGTGATTTTTCGGGCAAGCAAGTTTGCCGACAATGGTTGGGCAGCAATGTGGCCGATGATTTCTTGAGCTTCAACCTGAGTCAATTTCGGGGGTGCAAACTGGCGGATATCTTGGAAGGTCGCGTAACAATGGTGGCAATGAAAATTGCATGCGGAATTGATAAACAAGTTAACCGTGCCCGGTAGGGAAGCTGGTGGTTTAATATGCATTGCTCTGAATAACGTCCGGGCTGGACTGGTAAGCTCCAACCCGGACCCCCTTCGTTTTCCCTGGCTATCTTTCGCGGAAATGGCGGCGGCGCCGTAGTGAACTCAGGTTCGCTGGTGATGATGCCGGGACAGATTCTTCCAACGTGAGAAAGGTGGCGTGGATCGGACAATCCGCGTGTATTAGCGCGCTGCCGGTGAGCGTTGGCGCATGGTAGCGATAATCCCGACCGTAACCAACGGAGGGAAAAACTTCCTCGCGAGTCTGGTCAAGAGTGGCGAGGAATGACCGAGCCAGAAGTTCGGCATCGGTAGCCGGTTTGGCTGCGGATGGCTGATCGAGCAAAGCATCAAACACATAGCTGCGGACCAGCTTCTCGTGTATCTGGGCATAAACTTCCGGGCGGGAAACCACATCGAAGCCGGCGACCTGTCCCTGGATGAGGACCAGCAGTCCCACTTGCCCATCCACACCAGGAAAAGCCTGTAGACATTCGTTCAGCTGTCCGGCTTGCGCCTTGAAGGCGTCATGCATGGCGGAAGTGGGCGAGGAACTGCCTGCCTTGCAATGCAAGGCCTGAATGCCATCCCAGACTTCGCCCTGATCCGATTGCGGCGGCGCGTTGTGGGACAGTGATTCAGAAACTGAGCGGTTCTTGCGGGAACGAATTTTGCGTTCCAATACTGCATCCGACATTGAAAATTGTGCCGAGGCATAGGACCAGCGGCCCTGCTCGGTGCAACTGACGGGAACGATGGTGCGAGATTTTTCCTTCAGCAATATCGTAGTGTTCAGAATCCGATTCTGCTTGGCCCCGAGGAGCTCCTCGCCATCGATGATCAACACGGGCTGATCCCCGTCGTTCAAAACGAGAAGTTGAGGAACTGAACCGCCTTCGGAAACTTCCGTGACGATCAGCGTTTTCTGGTCCATGGCTTGGGCGAGCGCAATATACGGAGGGGCGCCATCTCTGATGGCCAGCAAGGGAAGGACGGTGATATGGCGATACACCCGCGCTTCGCCGATGGTAAGATTATTCAGATAACTTTTAATTTCAGCATTCATAGTCGTATTTCCGGTTGATTTCGTTGAAGAAACGCATGGTTATTCGGCACTTTTCAATTCGCCGGTTTGCACGTTGTAAAGCATGGTGGCGGTGACGCCGTTGATGAGTTCCAGGCCGTCGGCCGCAATCATCCAACGAATCGTAGGGCTGGAATGCTGCAACTGATATTGCAACCCCGAAGGCGTATAGACATGGGCCAGCACCGTGACCTCATGAGTGCCAGAAGTGCTGGTCAGAATGGCCTTGGATCCTGGCGCGATCACGCGCTGCCAGCCATCCTGTGAATTTGTTGAGGCATTGCTCAAAACCCCGGCGGATGAATCGGCGCAAGTGATGGTGGCGGCGCGATTCAACTCAACCATCAATCCTTCCAATGCGTCCACCAGATCGGTATTGCCATGGTCACGTTCAGCAGCGAGAGCGGCAGTAACCACGGCCGAGAAATTCGCCGCCAAACGCTCCGTCAGGCGAAGGCTGCCGTTGGAGTTGTCGAAAATGCAAACTCCGTTAACCGGCGAATTGGCGCCGGGCGCGGTCTGGGCGTGGAAACGACCGATAGCTGAGATCGAAGCGCTCGGCAATGAAAACGGCATGGTCATGATTCTTGGCAAAGATGATGGTCTTGCCCAGTCGGTCGCCGCCCGCAACTTTCAGGCCGCGCGTCATCAAATGCTCCAGCGCTTTGTCCACCGTGTCCTTGTTGAACAGCCACTTGTTGATCGCCTCGGCATCGACTTGTTGCGGCGCGATTCCGTCATCATTCCAGTCGGTCGCATCCCACTGGTCTTTTTCCTCCTCGGTTAATTCATCATATCGAAGACCGGTTCGTTGAATTTTCAGCGGCACCGATATGGACACCGGCGGCACGAGGAAACCATCCTTGACTGCGTCTTCCAAGGGATAGGCATCCGTGGGCACCCCGCGTTCCAGATCGAACAGTCCGTAGGTGTTGAAATCAATCTCATCCTTGGGAGTGGCCGTTAGACCCACGAGCAGAGAGTCAAAGTATTCAAAGATGGCGCGATACTTCTGATAAATGGACCGATGCGCCTCATCAATGATGATTAGGTCGAAATGACCTACGCCAAAACGCCGTTGCCCTTCCTTGGTCTCGTCTATCAGTCCCATCATTGTCGGGTAGGTGGAAACAAATACCCGGCCTTCTGTCTCTTTTTCGGTGACCAGATTCACCGGCGATGATTCAGGGAGATGTTTCTTAAACGCATTTACGGCCTGATTCACCAGCGCAACCCGGTCGGCCAAAAACAAAACCCGCTTTGCCCAGTTGCAATGCATGAGCAGGTCACATAACGCGATCACGGTGCGCGTTTTGCCTGCACCCGTGGCCATCACGACTAGTGCTTTACGGTCGCGGTCCTTTTCAAAGGCCTCGCCGATGCGCCGGATGGCGCGGGTCTGGTAGTAACGCTCGACGATTGCTTCGTTGATTTTTGCCCCGGCCAACGACCGCCGCGTCTGGCGCCGTTGAATCAATAATTCCAGTTCCGCCTTTTTGTAAAAGCCTTGCACCGGCCGTGGCGGATAATTGGCATCATCCCACATCCAATGGTCGTAGCCGTTCGAGTAAAAGATGATGGGCCGCTGGCTAAATTTCTTTTCCAAACAATCGGCATAAAGTTTGGCCTGCTGCTGACCAACTCGTGAATCGCGTCTGGTGCGCTTGGCTTCAACGAGCGCCAGCGGTTTTCCATCGTCGCCCCATAAAACGTAATCTACAAAACCCTCTCCGGATTCACTGGGCATGCCTGCCACCGGATATTCACGATCCCGCTTTTGATTGAGAGCCCAGCCCGCTTCCTTGAGCATGAGGTCGATGAAATAATCTCGAGTTTCGGCCTCAGAATAATTATGACCATCCGGCTGGGCGGCGTTCGCCTTCTTGGCGGCGGCAACTTCAGCTCGCAGCTTCTTCAGTTGCTCGTCGAGGTCGATTTTATCTGCCAACACTTCGGCCAGCTTTTCATCTTTCTCTTGTAATTGCTTCTCCAGCTTCTGCAACTGCTCCAGTGTTTGTGCGGGCACCGGTGCGGTTTTGGGCAACAGTTCAGGATCATACACCAGGCTGTCCGTCGGCTTTGCCTTCCGTGAGTAGGTGCGGGCCAGCCAGAAGCAAAAATGGAATAACTCCCGCGTGCCGGCGATGGCATCAAACTGGCGGATGGGCTTGTGACTGTGCACCGCCAGATTGCCCAATTCCTTGAGAACCCTGGCCTTGGCAAATACCGCCGGACCGACGGCATCACGAAAGGTCGGTTCGTGAATCAGTGCGCTCAAATGTTCCTGATAGGGCAGCTTGAGGGCAGGGTCATGCTTATAAAGCCAATGCACCGCCAGTTCGAGGGAGCGTCGCGCATAGAAACACGAAGTCCGGGCATCCGCATACGCCAACGACTCCGCCTTGACCGCTGATTCGTGCAAATCAGGCCATTCGGCTTTGAGAAAGGCGAAGTTAGACATGGTTAACGTTTGTCTGGCCCGGTCAGCAGCAGCGGCTATTTGCGGAACTCATCGGCCCGCGCGAGCCGCGGGACGCCGACCGGCCACGGATTTTTACGCCCCGGCCGCGCGGCGAGCGCGGGGAAATGGTGGCCGTTTGAATTGGGCAGCCGGTCTGCCCAGACTAAAGAATTTATGGACGAAAAACCGAAAAGCATCTGGAAAAAAACATTGGGCAGGAGTTCGTTTGGTTCTTCTCTGCTCATGGCGATGGTCGGCGCCACGATCATCGCCGGCATTGGTGTCGCCTGCGGTTTGGCAAATGATGCCTATAAATTTGCCATCGCTTGGGTGGCGCTTGTCCTGATTCTCTGGCTACTCGTCGAAGTCATTCGCTGGCTTTGTTGCTGGCGCAATCTAAAAATATCTCTGTTCGGCCTCGCCTGTTTATTCACCGTGATTGCTTTGTTTTATGCGGAGGAAGACTGGCGCGGCTGGCATGCCTGGAATCAATTCAAAAAGGAATGGGAGGCCAAGGGCGAACATTTTGATTTTGCCAGCGTCATTCCGCCGCCCGTTCCAGATAATCAGAATTTTGCACTGACGCCGGTGGTGGCCAGCAGCTACGAATATTGTTTTGACAAAAAAGGGCATGAAGTCATGCCTCGGAACACAAATGTCGTGGATCGATTGAGCATGATTACCTGGCGCGACAATCATTGGACGCATCAGCCTAAATCCGAGAACTGGCAGACGGCACAAAGAACCGATTTGAAAGCGTGGCAGGAATTTTTCCGTTCGCCGCCACCAACGAATTCGGTTGAGACGAATTCCTATCCCATCGCGCCACAACCGCAAACGCCGGTGGCGGACATTCTGCTGGCGTTGAGCAAATACGATTCCGCCATCGCCGAAATCCGCGCAGCGAGTCAACTTCCGTATGCGCGGTTTCCGTTGACTTACGACAAGGCTGCACCGTTCAATATTTTGTTACCACACTTGGCGGCGGCTAAATCCTGCGCGCAGACGGTGAGTTTACGCGCGCTGGCCGAACTGCAATCCGGGCAGACGAAAAAGGCCGAGGAAGATGTGAAACTGTCTTTATATCTGGCCGGCTCCCTTCGCGCCGAGCCATTTTTGATTTCGCAACTGGTTCGCCTCGCGATGGTGCAGGTCACCCTTCAGCCAGTTTACGAAGGACTGGCGGAGCACCAGTGGTCAGACGCCCAGCTTGTTGCTCTCGAAGTGGAACTGACGAAGCTGGATTTGTTGGCGGATTACAAATTATCCATGCGCGGCGAAATGGGGTGTCATGATGGGGCCATTGGTTTTATGGTCCGCAACCGGCGGGAAATTTTCAACCTGGTGGATTCTAATAACAACAATACTCCGCCACCGTTCCTCGGTCTACTGATTCCCAGTGGTTGGTTCTATCAAAACCAATTTCGCTGCGACCGCATAATTGTGGAGCAATACATCCCGCTGGCGGACATGAATATGAAAACGATTTCACCCGCAGCCGTCCGTCACGCAGATGAAGTTCTACGGGCCGAAACAAAGAAAACCACTCCCTTTAACATTTTTGAAAAGATGCTGATGCCGGCAATTGGCCCGGCCGTGAAAAAATTTGCCCACGGCCAAACTTCCGTGAACTTAGCGCGCACGGCGATTGCACTGGAGCGTTACCGGCTGGCGCACGGGGAATTTCCCGAAGCGCTGGACGCGCTGGCACCGCAGTTCATCGCCAAAGTGCCGCATGATGTCATCGGCGGGCAGCCGTTGAAATATCGCCGCACGAATGATAGACAATTTGTCCTCTACTCCATTGGCTGGAATGAAAAAGATGACGGCGGAGTAACCGGCCACCGCAATGGCGGCACCGCGCCGAACTTTGAATCGGGCGACTGGGTCTGGCGCTATCCGCAGAAGTAAAATAATCAGGCTTCCAACCTCAAACGCGGAACCTCCAATGGATGGCGGCGCGGGGTGCCGGTCACACGCTGTTCTGCCGAGGCTTCACCCGCCCTTTCCTCCCGCTCATTGTTCCAGCAAGTCTTCAGCGCGGGGTAAATTCCGTCAAAATTTGGCGTTACCATCCAAAATCCTCAATTTCAGATGGTTTTGCGGGATTGGTCGGCGGAAGCATGGCGAAATTCCGCAGTTTGGTGCAAAATCGTCGCGGTTTCTTGACAAGAATCCGCGGTCTGGCTGGGCGGCGGGAAACTGCGGCGGGGGAGCGGTATCCGGCCCGGTGATTTTCAATTGGCGACCTATGATTTACGCGCAGCCAGGAAATTTGAGAGAGGCGCGCAAATCGCATATCATCAATTGTAAATGCCATCAGAGTTTCGTCATCCCGACGCCGGCGTTTCATTTAACTGTGTCCCTCTGCGCAAATCTGTGGTTCAATTAGCCTGTGAACATCACGAATTTGAACCCGGATACGGATATCGGCGCGAGCGCATGGCTGGTGGAACTGGACGAACACCGCATTTTGCTCGACGCGGGCATGCACCCGAAACGCGAGGGCCGCGCCGCGATGCCGCTGTTTAACAAGGCCGGCACGCATGACGTGGACGCCATCGCGCTGTCGCATTGCCATCACGACCATGTGGGCGCGCTGCCGCTGGCATGCCGGCAATATGCCAAGGCGCACGTCCTGATGACGGAGCTGAGCTATCTGCTGGTGGAACGCGTGCTGCACAATTCGGTGAACGTGATGACGCGCCAGCGCGACGAGCTGGGCATCAAGGAATATCCGCTCTATACGCACGACGAGCTGGACGAAATTGCGCCGCACTTTCAGGGTTTCAAATACAACCGCGAGGTGGAATGGCAGGCGTATCACAAAGAACGCGCGGGTTTGTCGTCGCCGACGCTGGAATTTTTTGACGCCGGACACACGCTGGGTTCGGCGGGAATTTTGTTGCGCGGAAAAAAAGAAACAATGTTTTACACCGGCGACGTGTGTTTCCATGACCAGACGATTTTAAAGGGCGCGCGGTTCGAAGACGTGAAGGCGGACGTGCTCATCATGGAGACGACGCGCGGCAACCGCGAAGTGGCGCCGGGTTTTAACCGCGAAAAAGAGATCGAGCGGCTGGTGGCGGCGATTCACGCGGCGGAAAAGAAGAAAGGCGCGATCATGATCCCGTCGTTCGCGCTGGGTCGGACGCAGGAAATGCTGGCGTTGCTGGCGTTGCTGATGCGCGAGGGAAAATTGAAGAAGCAGCCGGTTTACATCGGCGGGCTGGGCCGCGTGTTCACCGAGATTTATGACATCGAAGCGGCCCGGACACATCGGCAGCACACGAATCTGCATTTGAATGATGCGCTGCAACTGGTCGTCTTGGAAAAAGGCGCGGCAGACACGATGAAGTTGAGTGGCGGAAAAATATTTGTGATCACTGCCGGCATGATGAGCGAGAACACGGCGGCGCACACGCTGGCGACACGGATGATCGGCGACGAGAAGCAAAGCATTTTCTTCGTCGGCTATGCAGATCCGGATTCACCGGCGGGCCATTTGAAGGCCGCGAAACAAGGCGAGACGTTTGTGTTCAGTCCGAGCGCGGGGCAGGTGACGAAGCGTTGCGACGTGCAGGATTTTGATCTGACGGCGCACGCGAACCGGCAGGACCTGCTGGAGTTCGTCGGGCAGGTGTCACCCCGCGCGATTTTGCTGGGCCATGGTGACGACGCGGCGCGCCATTGGTTTGAGGGGCAAATTGCCGCGCGCTGGCCGAAGATCAAAGTGTATCAGCCGCAGCCGGCGAAGATGGTTTCGGTTTGATTTGAGCAAAAGCAAAACCGCCGGAAGAAAATTTCTTCCGGCGGTTCTTGTTTGAATACTTTCAGTGGCCGCCGCCGCCGTTCCCGCTGACGATGTTGGCGAGGTTGAAAATGGGCAGGAACATACAAACCACCATGCCGCCGATGACGACGCCAAGAAAAACGATGAGCAGCGGTTCGATGAGCGACATGAGACCGGAGAGCGTGGTGTCGATTTCCTCGTCGAGGAAGTTGGCCACGCGCTCAAGCATGTTGTCAATGTTGCCGGTCTGTTCGCCGGCGCTCAACATGCGGATGATCATGCTGGGGAAAACCGGATGTTTGGCGAGCGCATTGGAAATACCTTCGCCGCGTTCGATGTCGAGCGCGGAGGCTTTGATGGCTTTTTCCATGACGGTGTTGCCCACGGTCTGGGAAACAATTTGCAGGACTTCGAGAATCGGCACACCGCTACGAACGAGCGACGCGAGTGTGCGGGTGAATCGGGCAAGGCAGATTTTATGGGCGATTGCACCAAAGATGGGCAGTCGGATGCGCTGCTTGTCCCAGAAATCACGGCCCTGTTTGGTTTTCAGGAAATAAAGCCAGCCCCAAACGGCGGCACCAGCCAGGACGATCAGATAAATCAGGTAGTGTTGGACGATTTCACTGATAGTAATCATGATTTCGGTCGGGGCGGGCAGCTTGGCCCCGAAACCGGAATAAACTTCCTTGAAGGTGGGGATGACCCTGACGAGCAAAAAGATAGTGATGACAATGGCGACAACGGTCACCACGGTAGGATACATCAGCGCGGTTTTAACCTTTTTGCGGAGGCGTTCGCTGTTTTCCAGATAAGTCGCCAACCGGGCTAGAATTTCTGAGAGAAGACCGCCTTTTTCACCGGCTCCCACCATGGAAACGTAGAGTCGGTTAAAGGCCTTGGGATGCCGGGTCAGGGCCTCGGAAAAGCTTTCACCACTTTCAACGCGGGTGCAGACATCGCGAATGGTGTCGCGCATGACTTTGTTCGGGGTTTGATCCCCGAGCGCTTGCAACGATTGCACGATGGCAATACCGGCGTCGATCATGGTCGCCAATTGTCGGGTAAAAACCACCAGATCGTTGAGGCTGACCTTGCCGCCCTTGGTCTGGCCGCGCTTGGCGATCTTTTCCCGGATTTCCACCACCAGCAGATTGCGGTTGAGCAAGGCTGCAATGGCGGCCTGTTCCGTGGCGGCATCTACGGTGTTGCGTATTTCGCGGCCGGTGGCCGTCTCCCTGGCGGTGTAGGCAAATAATGGCATACCTGTGTTCGTGAATAATTCAATGTGGCCGAATTGCAAGCGCAATTCTCGTCGCCGCCGGCTATACTAGCACGAATTATTCCAATAAAGCGCCCTTGATCGTTTAGCCAGGCTGTGAAAAAGGCCTAAAATTAGTTTTGAAGCGTCAGGTTTGAGCTTTTATTCGGCCAATAAAAAATTTATTCACTCCCGCCTCATCTCTAGACAGGTTTTTGGTAAAAAAAATGTTGTCATTTGCTGCGATTTTCTCTAATTTTGCAATCAAGTGCACCTTCAAGGTGCTGGGGTAAACTGTTTTTACCCCGCTTATAACAGTAAACAAAAACAAACAACATCGGAGGAACAGATGAAGTTTAATAAATGGACATTGGGTCTCGCAGCCGTCGGGGCGGTCAGTCTCGCCTCGGCCGTTCGTGCAGACGAAGCTAAATTGAGCCAGGTGCAAACCGCGCTCTCTAACACCACCATCAGCGGCTATGTCAGCTCTTCAGTGAACTGGCAGGTCAATCATAGCGGTGATAACGACTCGATCGGCGAAAGCATCCCGCTGCAAAACGGCAAAGCCAACGGCTTTAATCTGGATGTCGTGAAGCTCTCGATCGCCAAACCGCAAGATGAGTCTCCCTGGGCCTCCGGCTATCAGGTTGATCTGCTCTTCGGCCCGGATGCCGTGGGTTGGAATCCTTCCGCCAATGGCAATAATAATTCTGACTACGCCATTCAACAGGCTTACATCGCTCTCCGCACTCCGGTCGGCAATGGCATTGACTGGAAGATTGGTGTGTTTAACACCGTGGTCGGCTATGAATCTTTTGACGCCGGCAGCAATCCGAACTACACCCGTTCTTGGGGTTGGGCGGTTGAACCGACCGAGCATACCGGTATCCTTGGTTCTTATAAGGTCAATGACGAATGGTCGTTCTCCGCGGGTGTGGCCAACACGTTGTCTACCGGTATCAATACTCGCAATAATTACAATGCGAATAACGAAAACACCGGCCAGTGGAACAAGACGGTCATGGGTTCTGTGACCTTCAGCGCTCCCAGCAACTGGGGTTGGGCTGCTGGTTCGGCATTCTATGCCGGTATGGTTTATGGTTATGCTGGCGGCACCGAAAACACCACCACTGGCGGCACTGGTTCGCAAGGTGGCAATCAGGTCAATTATTATGCTGGCGCAACTCTGAACAGCCCCTGGAAAGATGTCACCTTTGGTGCGTCTTTCGACTATGTTCAAAACCTTTATGGCTCTTACACCCCCACGCCTCTGGGCAATGTTCATCAGGACGACTACATCTTCGGCCTGTATAACACTATCAAGGCCACGGACAAGCTGAGCTTCAACACCCGGGCTGAATACTGGGAAGTTGACGCCAAGAGCGATGGTTCCGTGGGTAGCGATGCAGGCGTTTCGCTCACCGAAACCCTCCAATACGACCTCTGGGCGAATGTTATCAGCCGCTTGGAAGTCCGCTATGACAAGGTCATGTCCGGCACCTGGAACAATGTTGTCGGCTATTACAACCCGGCTGGTGTGTATGTATATGAGACCTGTTCGGTTGGCATTTATGCCAACATCATCTACAAGTTCTAATCTGATTTAGAATCCTTGGCCCCTGCCGGTTCGCCGGCAGGGGCTTTTTGTTTTCCCTTCCGCAAACTTCCGGCATAATCCAGCCCCGTGAAATTCATCCGCGACATCTATGCCGCCAAGCAAGCGGCCCGGCAGCCCGTCATCTCCTTGGAATTTTTCCCGCCCAAAACCGACGAAGGCGACCGCACTTTGTTTGAAAAGCACCTTCCCGCCTTGCTCGCCGCGCGACCGGATTATTGTTCTGTCACCTACGGAGCTGGCGGCAGCACGCGTGACAAGACGTTGTTGATGGTAGATCGCATCCAGCGGCAGCATGGTCTGACGGCCTTGGCGCATCTTACCTGCGTCAATCATACCCGCGAAGAGGTTCGCGCCTTGTTGGAAAAAATTCGCGCGCTGAACTGTAAAAATATCCTCGCCCTGCGCGGCGATCCGCCCGGCGGCGGCGAATTTCAATCCACACCCGGCGGCTTTGAATTCTCCTCGCAACTGGTGAAATTCATCCGCGAGCAGGGTGAATTTTCCGTCGGTGTCGCCGGCTTTCCCGAAGGCCACATTGCCAATAAAAAAGGCAAGGATGCCGATTGGGCGCATCTGAAAGGAAAAGTGGAGGCCGGTGCGGACTTCGTCATCACTCAATTATTTTTCGACAATGCCGACTATTTTGAATTTCGCGATTACATAACGCAAAAGCTCGGGGTCAACGTGCCCATCGTGCCGGGCATTATCGCGATTGTGAGCGCCACGCAGATCACGAAATTCACGCAGATGTGCGGCGCAAAAATTCCGCCGGCCCTGCGGGCGAAACTGGATGCGATTGGCTCGGATGACGAAGCGGCATTGAAATTCGGCGTCGAATACGCCACGTGCCAGTGCGAAGAACTTCTGCGCGCCGGTGCGCCCGGACTGCATTTTTACACACTCAATAAGGCGCATTCCACCGTGCAAGTCGTAAAGAATCTCGGCCTGGCCTGATCTTTAGCGGTGAGTTCTACGAGCCCCTGAAATATGAGAGCAGCTCGGCGATCATCAGTCGCAGCTGTTATAAACCAAATTGGTTGGCCATGATGCCGATGACGCTCAATGGACCGGTGTCTTCCAACCCATCGGCGGCCTTGTCGAGCTTTTGGAGCGACAGTTTGGCATTTTTCAAAAAATCTTGGTCATTCACCAGTTTGCCCACCGTTCCCTGACCTTGGTTCACCTTGATTAGGATGGTATTCAGGTTGGTCATGGATGAAGTTGTGGCGCGATAGAGGGTGTCGTCTGTCAGCAATTTGCCAATGGTTCCTTGGCCGGAACTGATATTGTTGACGGCCACATGTACGGAGGTAGCCGTGTCCTGAAGATTGCTCACCGCGGACAACGCCGTGGAATATAGCGAATCGTTGTAAATCAATTTACCCACCGTGCCTTGCCCGGCGACAATCTGGCTGGTGACGTTTTTCACGTTTGCAATTGTCGTGGTGATGGGCGCGCCGTTCTGCTTGATGAAGTCGGTGAGTGGCCCTAGTAAATTATCAATTTTGTCACCGGTAAAGCTGTTGCCGAAATTGGCAATGCCCGCCGCCGCTTTATCAAGCTTTTCCATGATGGCGCTCATGTCCGGCTGCTCGGCCGTTTCTAGGACGGCACCGTCTTCCGCCTTGGGGGAACCCGTCGCGCCAAAGGAGATGTGGACAAAATTTTGTCCCATCAAGCCGGTGAACTTGATGATGGCCTTGCTGTCAGTTTTCACGCCGGCATCCGGTCGCAGCTTCATCGTGACGCTAACCTTGTTGTCAGCGAGCGAGATTTTTTCCACGCGGCCGATCTCTACGCCGGCCATCTTCACGCGGTCGCCCACCTTTAAATCCTGCGCCGTGTCAAACCGTGCGCTGACGTGGAAGCCGCGGCTAAACAGGTCGGCGCTGCCGAGGGTTTCAATGATGAGCACCGCGGCGCAGACGGTGATGGCCACAAAAAAGCCGAGCTTGGTTTCCAGGGAGTTTTTCATAGGCGGAATCGATTATTTGTCACGTTTGAAATCGGCGTTCAAAAATTCTTTGACACGCGGGTCGTTGAAGTTTTTTACCTCATCCGGGGTGCCGACGGTAACGATCTGGCCGTCAATGATGACCGCAATGCGGTCCGCCACGCCGAACGCCAGGTCGCGGTCGTGGGAAACCACGAGCGAAGTGACATGGATGCGGTGGTTGAGTTCGAGAATCTCGTCTCCGATGACGACCGCGGACAGCGGGTCCAGTTCGCTCGTCGGTTCATCGTAAAGAATCAGTTGCGGCTCGATGACCAGGGCGCGGGCAATGGCGGCGCGCTTTTTCATGCCGCCGGAAAGATCGCTGGGCATCTTATTGACGGCGTCCTTCAGGCCGACGTCAGCAAGTTTTTCGATGACAATCTTGGCAATCTCCTCCGGCGATTTGAGGCGGTGTTCCGTCAAATATAAGCCGACATTTTCGCCGACGGTCAGGGAGTTAAGCAAGGCGCCGGACTGGAAGACGAGCGCCATGCGGTATTTGGCCGCAATTTCCGGCGTGGTGAGCGGCTCGCCGTTGATGAAAATTTCGCCGGCGTCCGGCTCTTCGAGGCCAATGAGATGCTTTAGCAAGACGCTTTTACCGCTGCCGCTCGGCCCCATGATGACAAATATTTCGCCGGGCTTCACTTCGATGTCCACGCCCTTGAGCACTTCCTGGTCGCCAAAGCTTTTACGCAGGCCGCGCACGACGAGGCCCACGCCGGAATGGTTGTTTTGATGGGCGCTCATTTCAGCAGGAAGCGTGTGAGGATGTAATCAAAAATCACGATGAGCACGATGGAGTTAACCACGGCCTTCGTGACGGAACGTCCGATGCCGCGGGGGCCGCCGATGGTCACTAGGCCTTGATGGCACGACACCACGCCGATGATGACGGCGAAGCAGAAACTTTTAAAGACACCGTTTGCCACGTCTTTGATTTCTACAATGTCCCGCAGGTCGGAAAAAAAGACGCGGAACGGAATTTCCATGCGGTGGTTCATGTCCGCCACCATCGCGCCGCCGAACCAGCCGACGAGCACGGAGAAAACGACGAGCATTGGCAGCGCGAACGCGATGGCAAGAATGCGCGGTAGGACGAGGTAGTGAATGGGATTGATGTTCATCGTGCGCAGCGCGTCAATTTCCTGATACACGCGCATGGAGCCGATTTCCGCCGCCATGGCGGAACCGATGCGGCCGGCGATGAGGATTGCCATCATCACCGGCGCCAGTTCCTTGGCGATGGCGATGCCCACCACGCCGCCCACGGCGTTGGGCAGGCTGCGTTCCACGAGCACCGGGCCGGTCTGCAAGGCGATGACCGCGCCGATGAAAAAAGACAACACGCAGACCATCAGCAGGCTGGCGTTACCGATCTCAAAAAACTGCTCAAACACCTTGTCCCGCTGTCGCCACGCTTGTGGCAAGGCCAGCAGCGTGCGCCAGAACAAAAGAATGATTTCTCCGATGTTCTCAAACATGATTTAGGCGCGGTTCATTGGGTGGCGGCGGTTGTCTTGGCAACGGTGAGGTAAAACAGCTTCGTCCGTTTATTTCCGCCGTCACATTGATACTGGAAAAGGCCGAACAGGAGCGAGACTTTTTTATGCGCCGGCGCGGTTTCTTGCCGATACAGATTCCATAGCAATGATTGGCTGGTGGCGCCGGATTTCGGATTCGATTCCGCACGCCAGAGCGACCATAACGGCGACCAGTTGCGTTCAATGCCGGGGTTTTCCGGCACGACGGGCTCCAGCGGAGCCAGGATTTGCAGGCGTTCATTGCCGTCGAAGTCGCGGTGCCAGGTGAAGAATGGCCACATATCCAGCCGCCGCTTATAAATACCCGTCTGTGTGCTCTTCTCGATGGTGTCAGAATAAAGATAAAAGAGCACGCGGGTGCGGCGCAGGTCCAAAGGATCAGAATGCGTGCGGCGGTAGGTGTAAACCGGCCAGAGATAAAAATCGCTTTCCTTGATCGCATTATGGGACTGGCCGAAAATTGGGAAGACGCGCGAAGTGGTCTTGCCTTCGCCGCGTGCGAAAATCACGATGGGCCAGGGCATCTGCCATTCGCGGTATTTTTTCTCCCGGTTGTCCATCCAAGTGAACAATGGCCAGAGGACCGTGGTCGAATCCAGCTTGGGCGAGCGGGTATAGGCGAACAGCGGAATGGACGCGCGGAACTTGACCGGATTCTCCGTGCCGATGCCGTTGTCCTGCTGCAGATAAAACGGCCACAGGAGGAAAAAATGTTGGTAGCCGCCCACCGTTTCAACATCGCCAAAGCCGTTGGTATGTAGCGTGACGATTTTCTGCTCGCGGGCCGCCAGTGGCCAGACCTTCCAGCCGTGCATGCCGTCGCCGTTGCGGATGGCCCCGATGGGGTAAAGGTAATTGTCCGTCACGACATCCTTTTTCCGTGTTTCGCTATAAATCGGAAACATCACAAAATGGATTTGGTCGCGGGACAGCCGGTTTTTCAGGGTGCCATAAAAAGGGAAGAGCGCGGTATAGTCCAGGTTGGTGTCCGTCGGCGAGCGCTGGGAGAAATAAAACGGGAAAAAAGTGTGGCGTTCTTTATCGGCCTCGTTCTGTTCCTGCCCGCCGGAAAAGCTGAGGAGCTGAAAGAATTGCCAGCGGTGTTCTTTCCCATACTGAATCCGCGTTAGCACCGGATACAAAACATCATAACCGCTGTATGCTACCGACGGATTAGCCGTGGACGAAAAAAAAGGTGGAAAGGCGTAGGTGCTTTCATCCTCGGTCTGCTGCGAATAATAAAACGGGCCGGCCGCTTCCGTGCGTTGACCCGCTTCCAGCGTGAGCTGGAAGCGATCAAAAATAAATCCAAAGCTGTTGGTATCGGCCGCGCCAGCCTGCGGGCAAGCTTGGGCTAGTATAAAAACAAACGTCACCCATAAAAACCATCGGCCACAGTGAGCCGGGCTAAGAGATTTGTTCGGTATCGTTATTCTGTTGGTGAACATTGCTTTTCCCGCTTGAAATCGGGCCTTTTAATATCATTGAGATTGACTTAATATCTTTAATCCCTTAATATCTTTAATAATTGAGGTTTTCACCTCGGTTCCTCCTGACCCGGTGTTGGCGATGCGTTGCCAGCACTGGGTTTTTTAATTAACGGCTGCCACCGGCCGAGCAAATTCAATAGCGCCGGCAAAAACGTCAGCGCCGCTATCATGCACATGGCGATGCCGAATGACATGATGTATCCGAGGCTGTGTATCCCCCGATGCTGTGCAAGGATGAGACTGCCGAATCCCGCGATGGCCGTCAATCCCGACACCAGCACCGCCTTGCCCGTGCTCCGCGCGAGAATCCCCGGCGTGCGCTCCTCGGCATAGCGATTCAGGATGTGGATGCCGTTCGTCACGCCGATGCCAATGACCAGCGGCAGCGTCATAATGTTCGCCGGATTGAACGGCACACCGTGCCAGCCCATCAAGCCCACCAGCCACAACGTCCCGAGGCCCACTGGAATCAGCGCCAGGATTACCGCCGTCAAACTCCGGAAATGGAAGAACACCATCACCGCGATCGCCGCCAGCGAATACCACGCTGCCGTGATGTAGCTGTCCTTGAGCAGCGTCGTGTATTCCAGCAATTGCACCGGCGTGCCGGTGATGTTCGGGTGGTTGCGGTCCTGCGGGTCCAGTTCGCGGCGCAGGGTTTTCACAAATTCTTTTTGATGGTCGTGCTGCCAGATGTTGTTTTTCGGATACACCTGCAGCAGGAATTTCCCGCTCACCCCCACAAACCGGTCGCGCAGGGCCGGCGGCAGATCCTCGGTCCGCAGCGGCGCCGTGTCATCCTGGCGTTGCAGCGCCTGAAACGTCACGTGCAAATCATCGAACAGCGCCTGCTGATAGCGCGCCAGCTTTAGGCCGTGTTCACTCACGGCCGAATTATCGCCCGCCAGCATCGCCCGGCGCAGCTCCAGCACCGTCTTTTGTAGCGTCGCCAGCTGTCGCGCGAGCGGCGCGTCCGTCTTGCTGACTTCCTCCAGCGCCGAGCCGAGATAGCCGGAGAAGGAATACAGCGTCCGGCTCAACTCAAAAACATCCGCCGGCCGCATGTCCGGCGCGCTGAATTCCAGCGACGCGACCGTCGCCTTGATGTTGGCGATTAACTGCAGCTTCCGGTTCTGGTCCTGGTGCAGGAAGCCGGCGATGGATTCCACGTCCGCTACCACGTTGGTCAGCGCGCGGATTTTTTTCTCCAGGGCAACCGCCTCGTCGAGGTTGTCCGCCACCACCGCGCCGAACAGCACGGACTTGTCCGCCGAATCGATCAGCTTCTGCTCATACACCACCGCCGGCAGACCGGCGCTCTGCATGTTCAGCAGATTGTAATCGAAAAACACCTTCCGCGCCTGGAACGCCGCCGCCACGCTGATCACCACGATGACCAGCGTCACCAGCATCGGCCGCTCCAGCCAGTAGCTTTCGATGCGCGCGCGGCGGTCGTCCTCATGGATCTCGTGGTCGATGATGTTTTGTTTCCCGCGCAGCAGCAGCACCGGCAGCAGCGTCATCATCGGGATCAGGCAGACCATCAGGCCGCCGCCGCAGATGATGCCCATCTCCTTGATGCCCTTGAAATCCGTGAACCACATCGCCACAAACGCCCCCGCCGTCGTCAACGCGCCGGTGAAAATCCCCTGGCCTGTGAATACCATCGCCTTAGACAGCGCCTCCGCCTCCGTCTTGCCGTGGCGCAATTCCTCCTCGTAGCGCGTGATCAGGTGCACGCCGAAATCGATCGCCAGCCCGATCAGCATCGGCAGGAAGGTGATCGTCAAAATGTTCAGGTGCCCCACCGTCAGCGTCGCAAACGCCATCGTGTAGGCCAGCCCCACCAGCAGGCAGATCGTCGCCTTGATCGGCCGCCCCGTCTCGTTGTAGCCGTAGATGAAGATCAGCGCGCACAGCACCAGCGCCACGATGCTCGCCAGCGTCGTGTCCGACTGCGACTGCGCCATCTCGTCGTGGGCCAGCACCGATTCGCCCGTCAGCCCCGCGTTGACGCCCGTGACCTCCAGCTTCGTCAGCCGCACCAGTTCGCGGATGCGCTCCACCGCCTCGTCGCCCACCTTCTTGTCCGGCGCGTGCGCCGTGACGAGGAAAATCTTCCCGTGGTTGAACGTGATGTAGGTCTGCGCGGCCGCCTCGTCGCCGGTGCTGAACAGCGCCGTCACACCCGGCGACGGCGGCGTGCCCGGCCGCGTGAGGCTGTCCACCGCCTGCTGCAAAATGCTGTTCAACGCCGGCAGCGATTGGATCAGCGCGTCGTTCTGCGCGTTCGTCTCGCGCTTGGCGGTGCGGAACTGCGTGTTGACCAGATCGAAAAAGGAGACCAGGTTCGTCGTCTGCGAAAATTTCTTGATGAACGGCAGATCGTTCTTTAGCGTCATGCCCAGCGCCGCGAGATCGTTTTCCGGCGCAAACAACAAGGCCTTGTTGCCCATCATCGCCAGGTCGCCCTTGTAGAACACGTCCTTGAACAGGTTCGTCTCCGCTTCCAGCCGCGCGCCGAGGCGCTCCACGAACTGCCGGTTCTTCTCCAGGTTCTCGCTCTCCACCACCACCACCAGGTCGTCCTGCTGCGGGAATTCCTTTACGAACTCCAGGAAGTTGTGGTGATACCGCTGATTGCCCCCCACGAGATTGTTCCGGTCCGTGTCGAACTGGAGATATTTCACCGTCACCCCGATGCACAGGAAGAACAGCGCCACCTGCGGCCAGAGGAACCAGCGCGGCCGGCGCAGGATCGCCGCCGTCAGCCGGCCCAGCCACCGCGCCAGAAAACTGTCTGCGCTTAACGCCTTCATCGCCCCTTACTTCGCCGGCTCCACAAACACCGCCGTGCCGTAGCACAGCACCTCCGTGATGCCCGGCGCGATCTCCGTCGCGTCATAGCGCACGCCGATCACGGCGTTGGCGCCCAGCTCGCCCGCGTGCGTCAGCATGAGGTTGAATGTGTCCTCCCGCGTCCGCTCGCAGAGGTTCGTGTAGAGGGAGATATTGCCGCCGAACACCGCCTGGATGCTCGCGCCGAAATTGCCGATGACCGAGCGCGACCGCACCATGATGCCGCGCACCACGCCGAACGATTTCGTGATGCGATAACCGGGCAATTCAAACGCCGTCGTCGTCAGCGGATGGGTCAAACTCATAAAGAGGAATTGAACACGACCGGCGGCATCCGCAAAAGTCTAAACTTGCGCCGCACGCGCCGATTTTCCCGCGCCACCCCGCGAAACGCGCGCCCCGTTCAATTATCCCGCCGGTCATGAGGCTGATTCGTCGCGGAGCGACGAAAGGACAATAGTCCGGCGATTTAACGCCGGGGTGCTTGCGTATGGCCACCAAGTCCCAGCGGGCTAGCCAGCGGTGAATCAGCGTCCCCAAGATGAGCAAAAGTCCGTAGACCGCCGTGCCCAGCCTAAGTTCCAACCCCTGATGGAAGCCATTTTCGGCCTGAAAACGAGTCGCCACCCTTCACTTCACCGGCAGGGTGATGCGCAGGGTGGTGCCGCGGCCCACGCGGGAGCGGATGCGGATTTCGCCGTGGTGCGTCTCCACGATGCGCCCCACAATCGCCAGCCCCAGACCGGTGCCCTTTGCTTTGGTGGTGGCCAGCACGGTCTTGAAGGCCCGCGCCTGCTGTTCGGCCGTCATGCCGCCGCCGGTGTCCCTGAACTCCACCGCCACGCGCGGCGCGCCGTCGGTCCCGCGCACTTCGCGCGTTCGGATGGTCAGGGTGCCGCCGCCGGCCATGGCTTCGGCGGCGTTGAGCATCAGGTTCAGGAACGCCTGCTCCAGTTGCGGGGCGTCGCCGGGCACCCGCGGCAAATCCGCCGGCAGATCGTGGACGAGCTTGATGTTCTGGTTTGCGAGCTTGTGTCGCACGAGCAGGCTTAATTCGTCCACGAGGTCGTTAAGGTTCACGGGGGCGAACTTCGGCTCGGTGGTGCGGGCGAAATCCAGGATCTGCTCCACGATCTTGTTCAGGTGCTCAATCTTGGCCTCGATGATCCGTGCGTCCTTGGCGCGCGGATCCTTGGCCTCGAATTTCAAATCGAGCGAGTGGTAGAGGAGCTTCATCACCGTGAGAGGATTGCGGATCTCGTGGGCCACCTCCGCCGCGAGCAGGCCGAGGGCGGAGAGCTTTTCGTTCTGGCGCAATTGCTCCTCTACATCCACCACGCGTTCGTAGAGCCGCGCTTTTTCGATGGCGATGGCGGAGAGCTCGGCGAGGGCGGAGAGGATCTTGATCTCCTCGTTGGAAAAGCTGTAGGGCCGCGCGGTGTAGACGCTGAGGGCGCCGATGCTGTGCCCGGCGAAGATCAGCGGCACGCTCAGGAGGGAGACGAGGCCTTCGCGCCGCGCGAGCTCGACGTTTTGGTAGCGGGTGTCGGTCTGGACGTTGGCAACCTGCAGCGGTTTCTTGCGGCGCACGACCACGCCGATGAGGCTTTCGTCCGCGCTCAGGCGGGGCTTGTGGATATAGGCGTCGCCGGCGCCGTAGCTGGCGCGGAGGTCCAGCCATTCGCGGGCGTCGTCCACCAGCATGAGCGAGCACATGCGGGCGCGCATCAGTTCGCAGGCCTCCTTGGTGATGGCGCGGAGGGCTTCGTCGAGGTTCAGGGTGGAATTGATGGTGCGGCTCACGCTGGCGAGGGATTCGAACAGCATGACTTTCAAGCGAAGCTGTTCGTAGAGCCAGGTGTTGTGGATGACCCGCGCGGCGAGGGTCGCCAGCTCTTGCAACAAATCCTGGTCATCCTCGGAGAAGGCGTCCGCGCGCTCGGAATCCACGTTGATGACGCCGCGCACCTCGCCCTGCACTTCGAGCGGCACGGCGAGTTCCGAGCGCACCTCGCGGCGGATGCTGACGTAGCGCCGGTCGAGCGTGACATCGCCGACGCGCGCGGGTTTGCCGGTCTGCGCGACCCAGCCGGTGATGCCCTCGCCGACGCGGAGTTTCAATTTGCGCGCGGACGAGGAGAGATTTTGCGCCGCGTGGATCTCGAGAAAGCTGGTGGTGGGGTTGATAAGCACGAGCGAGCCGGAGGAGGCGCGCATCACGCGAACGGCCTCGCTGACGATGAGATGCAGCGCCTCCTGCGAATCGAGCGTGGAATGGATGACGTTGCTGACCTGATAGAGCAGGCGCAGGCGCTCGTGGCTTGATCGCAGTTTTTCCAGTTGTTCTTTCACCGGCAATTATCGGGTGCGGGCGATTAACACGGTGCCGGTGGCGGCAAACAACAGATTGGGCAGCCACGCGGCGAGCCACGCCGGCAGATGGCCGTTCATGCCGAAGGCGAGGCTGACCTGTTGCAGCACAAAATACGCGAAGCAGATGAAAATGCTGCCCGCCACGCCAAAGAACAGATTACGCCGGCCGGATTGCGCGCCGAACGGGATGGCGATGAAGACGACAACGAGGCAGGTCCAGGGCGCGGCGAGGCGGCCGTAATACTTGGTGCGGAGGGCGTTCGCATCATCGCGCGGGAGGTCGGGATGCAGGCGGAGGTATTCGCGGAGCTCCTTGAGCGGGATGTCCGCGCTGCGCGAGCCGCGCACGGCCTGCGAATCGCTCAGCCTGATGTTGCTCAAGATCTCCTTCGGCGTCTCGTCGAACTCCGGCATGGCGATCTGGTTGGTCGTGAAGGCGGGGACCAGGTTGCCGCGCGGGCCGGATTGCGCGAACATCCGGGCGTTGGAAAAAATCCAGACGCCGTTGGTGCGGCTGGCCCGCTCGGCTTGCAGCGACCGCCACGAGCCGTCGGGCAGCGTCCAGGTGACGTTCGGATTCGCCATGGTCTTGGCCACGGCATCATATTCGCCGATCTGCCAGATGCGATTGGCATGGGTGGTGCGAAAGCCGATCTTGGCGAAGCGGGTTTTGTTTTTCTGCTTTTGCGCTTGGGCGACTTTGGGAGTCTTGGTGGGGCCGGTGGATGGGTCAATCGTGGCCACGGTATTCTGGCTGGCGTCTGGCTGGTGGCGGTTCAAGATGTCCTCCGACCAATTGGCGCAGGCGGGCACGGCGATTTCGTTCAGGCAGAAATAGATCACGCCGGCCACGAGGCCGACGACGAAATACGGCGCGCACAGCCGCCACAGGCCGACGCCGGCGGCGCGGAGCGCGGTGAGTTCGTGGTGCCGCGCATGGTGGGTGAGCGCATAGAGGAGTGCCAGCAACAGCGCGATGGGGAGCACCATGACGAAAAACCCCGGCATCATGGCGGCGGCATATTCCACCGAGTCGAAGAGAGTGAGTTTGTGCTCCTGCATCTCGCCGATTTCGGTGAAGAAGAAGTAAGCAATCCAGAAAACGAGAAAACCGCCGAGGCAATAGGCCAGCGGCGTGAGCAATTCGCGGAACAGGTATCGGTCGTGCAACCGCATGGCGCAGGTTAGTCGGCGGGGGGATTTCTGCCAAACGAATTAAGAAGCTGGTGGGTTGGGAGAGACTCGAACTCTCGACCAATGCCTTAAAAGGGCACTGCTCTACCGACTGAGCTACCAACCCAACAGGGCGGAGGAAAATAGAGGAATACCGCCCGAAAGCAAGGATTTTCCCCCGCTTTTCAGGAAGGCGCCAGGCAAATGCGTCGGGCGGTGATTTTTCAATTTTGTTTTTTCGCGTCCTGCGTTAGAGTGACTTCATCAAGACGGTCACGAACATCAAGTTTTGGGGGGTTCGCGGATCGATTCCTGCCCCCGGCACGGAGACCGTGCGCTACGGCGGGAACACCACCTGCGTGGAAGTCCGCTGCGGTCGTGACATCATCATCCTCGACGCCGGCACCGGCCTGCGCAAACTCGGCCAGTCGCTGCTCCGGGAATTCAAGCGCGGTCCGCTCAATCTTTCACTGCTCCTGTCGCACACGCATTGGGACCACATCCAAGGGCTGCCATTTTTTGCGCCGATCTACGAATCCCGCTGCCGGCTGCACATCCTGGGTTGTGAGGGCGCGCGCAAAAGTCTGGTCGCCGCGCTCACCGGGCAGATGGAGAGCACCTATTTTCCCGTGCCGTTCTCGCGGCTGCCGAGCAATATCGAGATTGAGGAGCTGGAGGATTTTAACTTTGGCATCGGGCATGTGCTGGTTCGGGCGCATCGCGCCAACCACCCCGGCGTGACCGTGGGCTATCGGTTGTTCGCGCCGGACGGCATCATTTGTTTTTTCCCCGATACCGAGCCGCGCCACGGCGGCGACGACCGCGAGATGCTGGATTTTGTCCGCGGGGCGGATGTGCTGATTCTCGACTCGCAATACGACCGCGCGGAATACAAACGTCACACGGGCTGGGGCCACGGCTGCGTGGATGATTCCGTGGCGCTCGCGCTCAAGGCCGGCGTGAAAAAACTGGTCCTCTTCCACCACGACCCCGACCACGACGACCGGAAAATTGATGCGTTCGTGAAACACGCCCGCGCGCTGGTGAAGAAGCACCGCGGCAAACTAAAAGTAGAGGCCGCGCGCGAGGGCCTGACAATCTCGCTTGGAATGAAATAGGCCGAGTTGGACAGCGTTATAATTATTTATTTCGGTTTTTCCCCGTAGTTGATCGCCATTGCGCCGCCGAGCAGATTGATGACGCGGACATTGTTTAGTTTGAGCTGGCGCATCTTTTCCGCCACGGCCAGTTGCGCCGGATAATGTTTGAGGGATTCAAGAATGTAGGCGTAAGCCGAGGCGTCACCGCAGAACAGCCAACCCATCAGCGGCACGGACATGCGCAGATGACTGAAGTAAAGGGAGCGCCAGAGCGCGTTCGCCGGCTTGCCGAAATCCAGCACGATGAGCCGGGCGCCGGGCCGGGCCACGCGGCACATCTCGTCCAGCCCGCGCTCCCAACACGTGAGGTTCCGCAAGCCGTAGCCAACGGTGACGACGTCGAAGGAGTTTTCGGGAAAGGGCAGTTGCTGGGCGTCACCCTGCAGAAACTGCGGATTGCGGATTGCGGGTTTTTTTTCCGGCTCCGGTGGGCGGCGACTTCGAGCATGTGGGCGCTGAAGTCGAGGCCGGTGGTTTCCGCGCCGCGCCGGGCGAGCGCGAAGGTGATGTCGCCCGTGCCGCAGCAAAGGTCGAGCGCGCGCTGGCCGGGAGCGACACGGGCCAGATTTACCACCCGGCGTTTCCAGTTTCGGTGCAAACCGAAGCTTTGGAGGTCATTCAAGAAATCATAACGGCGGGCGATGCGGGCGAAAAGGTCGTTGACCTTCGCGGCGCGCTGTTCGCCGGGTGCAAAATAGGCGTTGCTCACGGGGGGAGTCTAACGGTGGTGGTGGCGCGTGGCAAAGCAGAGAAATGTCTTTGCGGGCGGCAAAGGCTTTGCTACGTTCGGTTGTAATGAACGCAGGTGGAACACCAAAGAAAATTCTGGTGGTAGATGACAACGAGATTGTCATCAAGACCATCTCCCTGAAGTTGCAAGGAGCCGGTTATCAAGTGTTAACCGCCATGGATGGTTCGGCGGCGGTATCCATTGCCCGCACCCAAACTCCGGATTTGATTCTCTTGGATTTAAGTTTTCCGCCGGATGTGGACGGGGTGCCGTGGGATGGGTTCCGGATCATGGAATGGTTTCATCGACTTGATAACGTGAAAAAGATTCCCATCATCGTCATCACAGGATCGGACGATCCGGCGGCCAAGCAGCGCGCCACCAATACGGGGGCTGTGGCATTTTTTCAAAAGCCGCTGGAGCATGATTATCTGCTTAAAGTCATCCGGGCCACGCTGGGCGAAACGGTCAAGTGAACGAAATTCAGGCTTGCTAGCAACGGCAACTGGCTTATTATAAACCCACTTTCGGACGCGAGCGTAGCTCAGTTGGTAGAGCATCACCTTGCCAAGGTGAACGTCGAGGGTTCAAATCCCTTCGCTCGCTCCATTTTTTCTTCTTAAACCACGGGGCATTGTCAGGCTCCCGATATTTTTAATCAAAGTGCCTTTCAAAGCAATTTTGCCACCCGGCGAAAGTGATAGCCGAGGATGGCCAGTTCGATGGCGTGCGGAAACTGACGCGGGTGGCGGAGGAGGGTGCCGATAAACAAGCGCCAGTAGCCCATTCGCCCCCGGTGCCAGATGCCCAACACCCAAAATGATTTTACAAAGGCGGAGCAATCGGCACCGGAGAGATGGCGGCGCGGGCCGGCGGGCCGGTGGCATTTGAGAAAGATCCGGATGCGTTGATAATAATGGCGCGGTTCGTAAAGTTTCTTCACCAATTCACGGTAGCCAGATTGTAGGAAAGCCCGGTTCATTCTGGGCTTGAAATTGAGCTCGGCATCAGTGTTGTTGCCGGAACTTTCCAGTTCAAGGCGGCCTTCGGTTTTCAGGCGTTGCCACAGGCGGGTTTGGGGCAATGCCGTCAGCAATCCCACCATCGCCGTCGCCACGCCCGAGCGTTGGATGAATTCAAACTGTCGCTTGAAGATATCACCCCGGTCGCTGTCGAAGCCCACGATGAATCCGCCCATGACCTCCAGTCCGGCGCGCTGCAAGGTCTGCACGGAGGCCACCAGATCACGATGCCGGTTTTGGATTTTGTGACATTCCGCCAGGGCTTCGAGCGAAGGCGTCTCAATGCCGACAAAGACCTTCTTGAAGCCAGCCTGAACCATCAAGGCGCATAGTTCAGGGTCATCGGCCAGGTTCATCGAGGCTTCAGTGAGAAACCCGATGTCCGTCCGAGTGCGCTGCCGCCACGCGATCAGCGCGTGCAGCAGTTCTTTGGTTCGCTGTCGGTTGCCGATGAAATTATCATCCACGATAAAAACCATGTTTTTCCAGCCCCGCTCACGCAGGACCTCCAGTTCGCAGATCAATTGCGCCGGGGTTTTGGTGCGAGGCACGCGGCCGTTCATAACAATGATGTCGCAAAATTCGCAATCGAAAGGGCAGCCGCGCGAAAATTGCACCGACAGGGTGACGTAATGCCGGAAATTAATGAGGTCCCACCGCGGCACCGGGGTGTGAGTGATGTCTGGTCGATGCGGTGCGCGGTAGCTGGCTTGTAACTGCCCCCGCTGCATGTCCGCCACCAATTGCGGCATCACTTCCTCGGCCTCGCCGAGAACGAAGTGCTGGATTTCTGGAAACGCCTCGTGGCCGGTGGTAAACAGCGGCCCGCCCGCAACGACCTTTTTTCCCAGCGCGGCGCAGCGGGCCAGAATTTCATGGACGGAACCCTTCTGCACAATCATTGCGCCCAGCAAAACATAGTCAGCCGCGCGCAGATCTTCGTCCTCTAACCGGGCCACGTTCAAATCCACCAGCTTGAGGTCCCATTCCGGCGGCAGCATGGCGGCCACGGTCAACAATCCCAGCGGCGGCATGGACGCCTTGCGGGACACAAAGCGGATGGCGTGCTTAAAACTCCAAAAGGTATCCGGTGTCTGCGGACTGAGGAGAAGAATCTTCATAACAATGGAGGCTGACAATCCGAACCTAGAACCAGAATGGCTTTTTCGCAAGCCCCCGATTTTTTGGCGACTTAGCCGCCATCACAAAAGTGCAGGGTTGCTTTGGTTCAGCTTGACGCCGATATGATTGCAACTTTCAATAAACTCATGGCTAAACCTTTCCAGATTTCACGCCGCTCATTCCTCACCCGCTGCGCCGCCACGGCGGCGGCAACGGGTTTGCCCATATGGTTCATTCAGGAGCAATTGTCCGCAGCTAAAGCGGCGCCCCATACGCCCGCGCCGTTCAGTCCGAACGACCGTCCGGGCATCGCGCTCATCGGTTGTGGCGGTATGGGGCAGGGCGACTTGCAAAATGCCTCCCGCTACGGTGATGTCATCGCCGTGTGTGACGTGGACGAACTGCACGTCAACTCGGCCGCACAGCATTTTGCCAAGGACGGCAAGACGCCGGCAAAATACGCGGATTTTCGCAAACTGCTCGAACGCGACGATATTCACGCCATTGTCCAAGGCACGCCGGATCACTGGCACACGCTGGTAAATATCGCCGCGGCCAAGGCCAAAAAGGATGTCTATGGCGAGAAGCCGCTGACACTTACCATTGACGAGGGCCGACACGTCATTCGGGCCGTGCGCGCGAATAAAATTGTTTTCCAGACCGGCACCCAGCAGCGCAGCAGCAAGCGGTTTCACCTGACCTGCGAGCTTGTTCGCAACGGCCGCATTGGAACACTCAAGGAGGTTCATGTCTTTGTGCCGGCAGGGATTCGTGGCGGCCCCTTCCAAAAAGTTTCCGTCCCGAGCGGATTCAACTATGACTTCTGGCTCGGTCAGGCACCGGCGGCGGAATATTTCAACGAGCGTTGCCACCGGACCTTTCGCTGGTGGTATGATTATGCTGGCGGTCCGGTGACGGATTGGGGTGCGCATCACAACGACATCGCCCGCTGGGCGATCGGTTTGGACGGCCCGGTAGGGATCGAAGCCCGCGTCATCACGCCGCCCTTGCCCGATGGCTACACCACGCCCAGCGAGTTTGAAGCCACGCTTACCTGGGCGAATGGCGTGAAACAGATCGTCAAAACCACGCCTGACGACAGTCCTTTCGGCGCGATTATCAATGAAAACGGCCAGCGTAATGGCATCAAGTTCCTCGGCACCGACGGTTGGATTTGGGTTAACCGCGACGAGCTGATCGCGAGCGACAAGCAGCTCCTGCTCGCGCCACTGCCTGCGAGTGCCGTCAAACTGGAAGTCAGCAACGATCATATGCGCAATTTTTTCGACTGTATTCGCTCACGCCGCGACCCGATTGCCAATGTCGAAACCGGTCATCGCTCCGCCTGTATCGGGCATCTCATCATCATCGCCTTGCGCACCGGGCTCAAGCTCCAGTGGGATCCCTACAAGGAAATGTTTACCGGCGCCGGTGCGGCGGAAGCCAGCCGGCACCTCGCCCGCGAAATGCGCAAACCCTACGATTATCATTTTGTGGGGTGACAGAAATTTGATTGGCCCCCATGGTGACGTGAGCGTATCGCGGGTTAGTTCTAGTCGGCATCAATTTTCCGGCACGTCCAATAAGACATGCAGGCCTTGATAAATTTGCAGTTTTATCTTGGCGTGAGCACGTCTGCCAGCTTTAATCAGGGTCTCGTAGCTAACAATCATTAACTAAAAACATATTTATTATGGCTAAAGCACTCACCAAGTCCCAAATCGCCGCTGAAATCGCGACCAAGAACAGCATCACCAAAAAGCAGGCCGTTGAAATCCTCGAGTTCATCGCGGACCTCGCCTACAAAAACGCCAAGAACAGCTTCACCCTGCCCGGTCTCGGCAAGCTGGTGTTGGTGAATCGCAAAGCCCGCGTCGGCCGTAATCCGGCGACCGGCGAAACGATCCAGATCAAGGCCAAGAAAGTCGTGAAGTTCCGCGTCGCGAAAGCGGCCAAGGACGCGATCCTCGGCGTGAAGAAATAATCCGCTTTTAATTCTCAAGGCACGCTGCGCAAGGCAGCGTGCCTTTTTTTGTTGGTTATCAGGTCAATGCGTGACGGCCTTGCAACCGCGGCTTGCCCCCCCCCATCAGGACTTGATGTCGCGCACTTGAAACGCCATCGCGCCGACGATGAAGACGGTCGCCCCGACGGCAAAAAGGATAATTTCCGACTGGCAGATTTGTGCCCACGGTGCGGGATCCCGGAAGATCAGCAGCCAGCATTTAAAATGGTGCGTGATGAAAAAGTTTTCGTAGCGGTCAAAGAAGGGAATGTTTTCCATGACCATGCTTACGAACAGAAATGAGAGCGCCAGGATCGTGGCCGCCGCTGGCTTCATGTTGAAGCACGAGAACATGAACGCGACCGACACCATCACGCTGGCATTCACCGCCATGAACAGGAGGGAAAACATAAACCGGATCAGGCCTGCGTGCGCCGTCAACACGCAGAACGCCTGTCCGGGTGAAAAAACAAACATTCCTTTCCAGGGAAACAACAGGCTCGCAAAACCCATCGCAATCAAGCCTAGCGAAACCACCAGCACGAAAGCGAAAATAATGCCGGCGGTCCACTTCACGAACAGCAGCCGGACGCGCGAGATGGGGCGGGACAAGATCATGCGCAGCGTGCCGTCCTCGGCTTCTTTGGCCACGAGGTCGCCACCCACGAGCGTGGCGTATAGCGGCATCAGCAGCATGATTTGCGGGATCAACATCACGACCGATACCGTCAGAACCGAAATGAATTCAGTCGCCAGATAGCCGTTGCCGTTCAGGAGTTTTTCAAAATCTTTTTGCCAGTGTGTGTATTTGAAGGCCAGCAGCATCGCCGTCTGCGCGAGCAGGAAGGCGCCGAAGCCGATGTAAGTGCGCTTCTTGCCGAACAGCTTCCAGAGTTCGTTTTTGAGTTGGGCGAAAAACATGGTTTAGTTTTTGGCGGGCGGCGGCTTGATCAGGTTGAGATAAAAATCCTCCACCGTCTGTTCATGCTGCCAGATGCCCTCCACCGCGATGCCGGCCGCCACCAATGCCTGCGTAATCTCGGCCGTCGTTCGCCCTTCGGCCAGGGTGATGAAGCGCTCTTCCGCCGTGGCTGTGATTAAGCTGCGCTCGCAAAGCAGCTGCGTCGCTCTGGAAAAATCTGAAGTTTTTAAAGCCACCTTGCCGCGCGCCGCTTTCACGTCCGCGACGTTGCCTTCAAACACTTTTTTCCCTTGCTGCAGAACCGCGATGCGCGTGCAGAGCTGCTCGACTTCGTTCAAGAGGTGTGATGAAAGTAAAATCGTCAGGCCCAGTTCGCGCCGCAGGCGCAGAATGGTCTGGCGCATTTCATGGATTCCTTCGGGATCGAGGCCATCGCTCGGTTCATCGAGGATGAGCAATTCCGGCCTGGGCAACAACGCCTGCGCCAGCGCGAGCCGCGAGCGCATCCCGTGCGAATAGGTTCGCACCTTGGATTGCTCGCGCCCGGTCAGCCCGACCCATTCAATGACCTCGCGAATCCGCGCCTTGGAAGTCGGCGCGGTGTAGGTGCTGAGGATTTCCAGATTGCGCCAGCCGCTCAGGTAATCATAAAACACCGGTGTTTCAAAAATCGCGCCGACCTGGCGCAGCGCGGCGCGGCGGTCGGTTTGAACCTCATAGCCGCAAACCTTCACCTCGCCGCTCGTCGGCCAGACTTGGCCAAGCATCATGCCGATGGCGGTGCTTTTGCCGGCGCCGTTGTGGCCGAGCAGTCCAAAGATTTCTCCGCGCGGCACCGTGAACGACAGGTCGTCCACCGCCGTGCGGCCGGCGAATTTTTTTGTGACATGGGTCAGGGCAATCATTGGGGGCCAGAGATCTCCAGCAAATTTTTTATGTGACCGTCGGCATAGAGGAAGTTCACGCCCCGGTCCGCTCCGCGTGCTTTGTGAAAAGCCTCCTTGTCGAACATCAGATGGATTTCGTGCGGATTAAGCTGATAGGTAAACTCGGTCAGATGATCCGCATCTTTGCCGTTTAAGAGGTTGTTCCACCCATAACTCGAACCGGTGATCTCAAAAATACGCGCAGCGTCCGAGGGGCAGCGCAGCACATTTTTGTTGGCCAGTTGGGTGGCGAGCACCTTGTCGATGGTGGGAAAAGTATTCGAGGCCACCACTGCTGGATCGGGCGCCACGTCGCGCATGACGGGCATTTTATTATTATTGTCTGACACGTAAATTTGCAGCCCGACCCCGATCTGATGCAGGTTGCTCAAACAGACCGTGGCGCGCGCGGATTCTTTGGCCCGGCTCAAGGCCGGCAGCAGCAGCGCGGCGAGAATGGCGATGATGGTGATGACCACCAGCAATTCCATCAACGTGAAAGCCCGGCCACACTTTGCCTGTCTGGAAAAATTCATGGCCGGCGAAGCAACCGGCCGCTTTCCATCATTTGCTGCATCTGTTCCAGCAGCGGCGCGAGTTCGGCCTTGGTCTGCGCGGAGCTTTGGCTGTAAAAACTTTGCAGCCCCAATTTCATCACTTTTTCCTGCAGCTCCGGACTTACCGGTGGACCGTTGGCGCCGGCTGGTTGTCCGCCGGCGGACTGTTTCGCCTGCGCCGTCTTCAGTTGTTTGAGGGCGTCATCCACCGCGCGCTGCTGCTTCTCCGCCGGCAGCTGCTCGAAGGCGTTCAGCATCTGTTTCATGCCGGTGGGCAGCGTGGCGGTGATGAATTTTTCTTTTTCAGCTTCAGTCATCTTGTCGAACCAGCCCTTGCGTTCCAATCGCAGGCGCTGACGCTCTTCGAGGGAGAGGGCATTGAGCATGGCCGCCAGTTTGTCAATGGCCGCCGCGCGATCGGCCGCCGATAAGTGGGTGAAATCAACTGCCCCGATGTAAGCGTGGACTTTTTCCGGCGTGACTGTGGCGTTCTTGGCGATTTTATAGCCAGCCAGCGCGATCACCCAAATAACGCCAAGGGCGGCTATGGCCAAAACAATGGGGCGCTGGCGCGGATTGAGCACGGGAAAATTCTAAGTTTAACCAACTCAATTCACCACGAAAAAGCGCGTGGCGGTTGTTCTCATGGGGGTGCGCTTTGGCTGATGGAGGGGTGGGTAATTGGGTTAGACTGGGTTTTAAACTGCACGACGTCGGCCCGGACAATGGTTTCGGGGATGGAAAATATGATCCAGTAAGTGCTGGTATATTCAATGAGCAGATTGGCCGGCGTTTTGGCTGTGCCCTCCTCAATATCCGCAGCGGTATAAAGCCGGTTCATGGCTTTCGTCAACCGGGCTGGATAAATGGGGATAAAACCCAGCAGGTTGAAACCTTTGCTCATCCCCACCACATTGGTTTTGACCATCACGAAATTTCCCTCCGACAGACTGACTACAGTTTGCGAGTGAGCTTCGGCAGGCACCTGGCTGCGGGATGAGAAGGTTGAGGAGGCGATGGGCGCGACACTCGTGCAGCCGGCCAGCAGGACCAACGCGGCGAGGGCAAAGAATGCTTTTATATTGTGTGACTTGTCCATTTCCGTGAAGAAGCTAGTGGCGAATAGGCACAGATGAAAGCGATAACTGTCCGGCGTCATCCTTACACTCGCACCAGTGCATCGAGGTGTGTGCTGATTAGTATGGCCTTAATTTGGCGGTCGCCGAGTTTGAGCGCGGCGGCAAGCGCGCGCCGATAGATGGTTAACTGTTCTGCGTAACGCTCACCGAGCGCGGCTGCGGTTTCAACGCGATCTGTCTTGAAGTCAATCAACACCGCTTGCTTAAGAATTCCATTCACATCCCGTCGCAGGACCAGGCGATCAACGACTCCGCTCCACCAGAGGTTTTGCTCCATGAACTCTACGGGTAATTCGCGCAACGCTTCGTCCCGTAGCGATTCTGGCGCGAACAGCGACCGGATTTCCGGCCGGGCTAAACATTTTCTGACGAGTGCAATCGCATCCATATTTCCGACCAAAGATTGATCCGGGAGCCACCATTCGATTTGCTCAAATACGTCGTGGACCGCGTTGCCGAACTCCTTTCCGCTGTTTGAATCCGTCGTCGTTGTTCTCTGGGGAATCGCGTCATGTCCAGCGTCGGATGGTTTGCGCCGGCGCCGGCGGGGAATGGGCGCGAGCAAAGCCAACGGCGGCTGGGGTGCTGCTGAAGGCGCTCGAATACCCGTTGCGCGATCAGAAAAATTCCTTTCACCGCTCTCCCATTGGAGAAGGCTATCGCCCCACACACTTTCGACCGGGTGCGGCTCAGCGGCCGCATCGCGTCCGGGCAGTGCCGAAAGAATCCAGTCGCGCGCCGGTGAAGCTTTCGGCGGCTTCTCCTGATTCAAAATGACGAACGTCGCTTCCTTGGCTCGGGTCAGCGCCACATACAGCACGCAGAGAGATTCTAAATGCTGATCCCCTTTTTGGGCCGCACATAAATCCGCCAGTTCCAGTTGCCAGCCCTGCAACCATTTCGGCGGATACGCGAGGCAGCCGACGGCGCAGCCTTGTTGATCTCGATGGATTAATATTTCATCTGCCCCGCCGCTGCCGGCATCCAAGTCCGGGAGAAACACCACGTCAAAACCCAGTCCTTTGGACTTGTGAATCGTCATGACGTGGATGGAGCCAACCGCCGCCGTTTCGCGCACTTCCAGTTGTTCCAAAACCGCGAGCCAGTCAGGCATCGTCACGGTTGCGTCCGCCTGCTGAGCCGCCTGACTGACATGGCGCAGGCAGTATTGGGTGTAAGGTTCATTTTGCGTGGCCGTCAGCGCGGTGCACCATGTATCAGTGACGTGCGTCGCCCCGACTTCGGCGATACGTTCGCGCCAATGCCGCCACACCATGCCGGCGGGCAAGTCTGGCGGCGCAGATTTTTTCAGCGGCTCCGTTAAAATTTCCCAAAGCGGCGTCATGCTGACATGCCCGGCGGCTAGCGTGTTCGCAGGCGCCGTAAGCCAGCGCAAGGCATCCACGATGGCTGCCACCACAGGCGATTGTTCGGCCAGCGTGGCCACACCCTCCACCATCACTTGCGGGACACCGTGCGAGCGCAACCACTGCGCCACCGCTTGGGCGTTCTCGTTCTTGCGCACCAAGATGGCACAGGACAACCCTTTTTCCAGTGGCCGAACCTCTTCCAGCACTGATTTGATCACCTGTGATTGCAAGGCGAGTTTGTCAGACCAGTCGTCGCCCTTTTCAGCGTCATCGGCGGCAGATCCGTCCTCCCCGGCTACCGGTTCCACTGCGAGCAGGACCGCTGCGTAGCCGGCTTCGGTCTGCCGATTTTTTGCGGACTCATGCCGGTTGTATTGCCAGCGTTGCCGGGCGTCGGGGGAAAATTTATCCGGATCACGCAGGGCAGGATTTTTTTCCGGCGCGCAAACGCGGTTGACCAGTTCCAGCACTGCTGGCCGTGAGCGCCACGATTCCGCCATGATTTGTTGTTTGAACGTGCCGGGATAATTTTTTGCCAGCTCGTCGAACAGCCGGGGTTCGCCGCCGCGCCAGCCGTAGATGGATTGCTTGGGATCGCCAACCACGAAAACTGATTTCGTGCCGCTGCCATCCTGAATCGCCTCGTCCAGCCACGGTTTCAAAACGCTCCATTGCACGCGGCTGGTGTCTTGAAATTCGTCGAGCAGCCAATGGTCAAACCGTTGAAACCAGCGAAAACCAAGCAAGAGGAGCGCCGCCTGCGTGGATTCCGTGCTTTTCTGTTCATCGAGCAAGAGCGGCAAATCATCGAAGGTTAATCGTCCCTTCCGGCGGGCCAGCGCATCATAAAGCTGTTCATAGCGGGCCACGATTTCGTGGATCGCTCCGGTTTTTTGCGACAGCGCGTCACGCTCGGCCGCCATCCAGCTTTCGAGAATAGTCTTTAACGGTCGCATCACCGTTGCCGGCACGGTTCGGGGTTTCTTTTGATAATCAAACGTCCACTCCGCCGCCGGCCAGTGTGGCCAGAGCTCAGCAAGTTTACCTTCTTGATCCAGCCAGCCGGGAATTTTTCCCGCGCTACTGCCGGGCATTCGCCAGGCCAGCCAGTTCAGCGTGCTGGCCAGCGATTTATTAATGCTGGCGTGGCCGAAATTGTGGTCGGCAATTTGTTCTGCGAGCGCGGCGGCATCGCTTTGCCAGTTGCGGTTGGGGGCGGACGGAACTTGTTTCCCCCAAAAAACTTTTCCGCCCCAGGCGTCCGCCTCTGGCAAAAGGTGTAACAGCTTGTGGTAGTTTTTTACGAAACGGCCTAGTTCACTCCGCCGGCCACTGGACGATTTTAGCGTGGCGCGTTTTAAGGTTTGGTAAAAACTTTCCAAATCCTCCTTCGCCACGGACTGAAAAACTTGCGCCAGCAGTTCCTCGCGTTCGCGCTCGATGGCGGCCTCCTCCAAAATCGCGAAACCGCCCAGCCCCAGTTCAAACGCCAGCGTTTGCACCGAGCGCGCCATGAAGCCGTCAATCGTGCCCAGCACCAGGCGATCATATTGATCAACCATCACCTCCAGCGCGGATTGCAGCGTTGGGGCATCCACGACCAGTTCCACGCCGGGAGCAAGGCCGGCGATGTCTTGCTTCGAATCACCTTTCACCAGCAGGATCAGATCAGCCTGTAGTTTCTTCAGTTCAGCCTGATCGCCCGCCGCCGCCGCCAGCCGGTGTAGTATCCGCTCGGCAAATTCTCCCGCGCCTTTGCGGGTGAAGGTCATGGCGACGATTTTTTCCGGCGTGATTGTTCCGCCCGCCATGGCCTGCAACAGCAACAGCGCCAGGTAACGATTGGCAAGCTGGTAAGTTTTTCCTGTCCCCGCCGAGGCGCGTATGCTGGTGTGCTGAAGCTTGGTGTTCACGCTGTCTTCCCTCCATGCGTGGGTGGGGTGCCAGCTAAAAACTTTGCCCAATCATTGCCGAGCGCCATTTGCAAACCTTCCGGTGCGAGTGCGGCGAGGTCGTCGTATTCCACCTCCGGTGCCGGCGGCCAAAAGACTCCGGCCTTGATGCGCCGTGTCGCTGCCTCCGCCCACGCCAGGGCGTTATCCATTTTTTCCTGCAGTCCTATGAACTGAACAAATTGTGTTTCGTCAACCGCCGCCGGCATCAGCGCGTAAAACGCTTCTGGCGGGGCGTCCAGCTTCAGCTCCTTTTGGACGGCGTCAACGTAAAGTGGCAATTGCAGGTCTATCCAGGCGTAAGCTTTTTGCCCGCCGCGTGACGACGTGGTCACATTCAGCGGTGCGAGTGGCGCGGAGCATTTTTCTTCCGACCATAAGCGGATATGCGCCTGGCGCGGATCTTCGCCAGTCCTCCCGGTTTTGTAATCAATCACCCGCACCCGACCATCTTCGTGCCGGTCAATGCGATCCACGCGCAGGTGCACCGGTAAACCCGCGAGCGTCAGCACGCCATTCAGTTCTTTCTCCACGGCCATGACGCGCCAGCCGAGGGCGTGCTGTTCGGCCTGTTTTTCCGACAGTGCCGTGAGTCGTTCTTCGGCCGACATGAGTTGCAGACGGATCAGCGCCGGCACGTTTGCCCCAAAACGTTTTTGCGTCTCGTTTATCAGCAAATCCCGCCAGCACTTTTTTAATTTCGTGGCATCCGCCAGCTCGCGAGCGTCCACGTCGTTGCCCCACTGGCGCAGGACAGCGTGAATCAAGTCGCCAAAATTCCCGCCGCTCAGTTCGGCATTGAATGGTTCAAATGCTTCCCAGCCGAGCACCTTGGAAAAAAAGAAGCGGGTGGGACACGCCAGGTATGCCTTGAGCAAGGACGGGCTCACCCGCTGCCATTCCTTGTTTGCGGCGGCGTTTGCCGGCGGGCGCAGCTGCCAGTTTCCGCGCGACCACGGCGGCGTGGGTTGCAACGGCACATCAGGAGTATTTTTGATGAAATGGAGCACCCGCTCCGGAAGCTTTTCCGGCGGAGCATGGAGCAGGACGCGCGATGGTTTGCAAGGTTCGCCCAGGGCATCAACCTGGGCCGTGATGACCGTGACGCTGCCTTTGGCACGCCGGCCTTCCACCATGGCCGTGTAGAGAAACACCTCGCGGGCCAGACGGGATTTGCGGTCGCGCAACCCGAAGGTCTCGCGCACGGATTCCGTGATCAAAGGCTCCGCGGGCGGGGCTTCCGGCACACTGCCTTCATGCAGGCCGGCGAGCACCAGATGCGGCGCCGGATCGAACGGAAGTTCCAACCAGCCTTGTAAGGCTAGAACCGCATCCGCCGAATCAGACTTTTGTGAAGCTGAGGCAAGCGAGGCCGCCAGCCATTTTAAGCGCAACGACAAATCAAAATCTGCGTCGGAAAGTTGCGGCCACACGGCCATTTCTGCCAATGCCTGGTTCGCGATTTCTGGCGCGGCGGTTTGCAGCCAGGTGCGCAATTGGTTTTCGAGCTGATCGGATTTTATGAGTTGATGGACTTTCGCCAGCAATTCACCGGCGGATTTCTCGGCGTCCCGCTCACTTGCGCGAAGTTGCTGGATTGTGGTGGCTGCATCGGACGCCGCTCTCTCCACTTCCCATTCTTCGAGCGCGGCGAAGGTGGCTTTCGCACCATAATTTCCCAGCCATTTTGCCCATACCGCTGGATGCCGCGCTACCCGCGCGATCGCCGCATGATCGGCAGGCGACGCAAGTGCATCCGCCAGCGCCTCGAGCAGTTCAGGCCAGCCGTCTTTCGCCAGCGGAAATCCTTCCGGGTCAAACGTCAGCCAGCCGGACTCTTGAAAACGTCGCGCCACCGCTGGCGCGAAATTTGCATCGCACACGCCGACCGCCACGTCGTTGTTGCCCTTGCCGGCACACGCTTGCACCACCGCATCCGCCAGCGCCACGGCGTCGGCGGCGACGAGCGAGCGGGAGGGCTCTGGGGTGGAGTGCTGGCGGCGATCCGACCAGAATTCCGGTCTGGGCCGGCCCCAGTCATCGAATGCGGGTTTCAAATCCGCCGGCGCACCGACGAGAACAGTGACGGGAATATTCTGCTCTGCCAGTCCCTGCCATGCCGCCACCGCGAGCCAAGTCGGGTCGGTGACGCCGGCAATGATGATTTCATCCACGCCTGGCGGACAAACGGGTGTCAGCGTCCGTGCGCGCTTCGTTGCGACCGGATCGACAAAGCCCCATTTCTTCCACCTGGCCACGACACGTTGCTCCAGTTGCGCCAGTTCGTTCCAACGTGCATTGTCCTCGGATAATTTTCCAGCGACACCAGCGAAATCGATATTGACGGAAATCAATGACTCGCGCGCCTGCTCAATTTGTCGGCTTACGGTCAGGCGCCACACATCATCTTTGTCCGTGATGCCGTTGGGAAAAAGGGTTGCCACCTGATCGTTCGCTGTTTTGCGCAGCACGGCCAGCCATCCGGCCCAGCGAACAGCGTCGGGCATGAGATTTTCGGCACGGAAGAAATCATCGGGCGTCGCCAGGCGCGGCCCCAAAATGGCGCCGCAGCCATTCCGGGAAATTCGGCTGACGAGTGATTCTCTCAGCCGCCGCCCGGATTCCCGCGTCGGCACGACCACCAGCCGCCGCCGCAAACGCTCCGGTTTATCTCCGAGCCATTCGGCAAACAGATTCGTCCACGGCTGATTCCAGCCCAGAAATACGATGTCTCGTGTCATTTGTGGCAACCCAATGTTTGTTCGATATCCTCGGCCAGTGTGGAACGTCGCTGGCGTTCACTCAACCCTGGAGTGATATGGCGATTCAAAATACAGCGCGGGGAAGCTACTTAATTTACTTCATCGCTTGACAGAATTTGAAACAGGACGAGCTTGACTTTGGCTGGTATGGACGCAAGTGCAGTTGGCCGTTGACCGAAGGTGATGCGCCCGTGCCGGCCAAGTTTATTATCTACATACCCCATTGGAGGTATGTATTGTCGGCTTCAGCTGTGCTACCTTAATCAAAATGCCCGCACCCTTGAAGCTGACACATCTTTTGCTTGCGCTGTTTTTTTCGCTGGCACCGACCACTTGGCTTCGTGGCCAAAGCGCTTGGACTTGGACGAATGCCCTCAGCGGGGCGTGGGGTGCCCCGGCTAATTGGGACAAGGGCACCGTGCCCAATGCCACGGACGTCACCGTGGTTTTTAGCAACAGTCCACCGGCCGTCTGGACGACCAATGTTATCAGTGGCGGCACCAACACTCCGTTCACTTTCGGAGCGATCATTTCTTCCAATGGCGTGGTGTTAAATCAGTCCGGCCCGGGCGTCGAACTCATCGCTGCCGTTTCAACCGGCACGCCAATTCTTAATGTCGCGAGCGGGAGCCTGTGGCTATATCCGTTGCTGGGCGGCACGCAGGGTTTCAACAAGACCGGCGCGGGCGAGGTGACATTTCGTTATAATACCAACATCAATCCGTTTACCGGCAATGTCATCATCTCCGGCGGCGATATTTGTCTGAATATGGACGTTAATCTGGGCAACACCAATAACGACCTTGTCATCAGCAACAATGCAAAATTGCTGATCAATCCCACCACACTGGCTCCCGTCACGCTCGCGCCGTCGCGCACCATCACGCTGAGTTGTGCCTTGGCGAATTTCGATGTCGCGGGCACGAACTGGCTCACGATTCCCGGCGTCATCACCGAAAGTGTTTCCGGCCAGGGCGGATTGCAAAAGACGGATTCCGGCACCCTCGCGCTTGCCGGAGTGAACACGTTTGGCGGCGGCACGACCATCAGCGGCGGGGTTTTGGATTGCCAGACCAACTCCGCTTTGGGCAAAGGCAGCGCAACGTTGAATGCCGGCGGTGAACTGGCCTGCGATGCCGGTTTGATTTTGACGAATGCGCTGACGCTGGCTGGCGGCACCCTCAGTTTCAACGGCAGTGGTGGCGCGTTTAGTGGTCCGGTGACTTTGACTAGCGATTCGACGGTGGCGTTGCGTGCATTTGGCGGCGGCAGCGCCGCCAGTGGCGCGATCAACAATACCATCACCGCCACCGCCAACACGTTGACCGTGAGTGGCGACGGGGTGCTCACGCTGGCGACCGGCAATTCCACCCTGAACATGCTGCGCATCACCAACAGCAGCGTCACCCTTGCCAGCGGCACGTTGAATATCAACACCGGCGGCACACCCGGCAACACCACCGTCACCGGCGGCAGCGGCTTCAATGTTTTTGGCGGCAGCGAATTTACGAACACCGGCGGCACGCTGAATCTGTCCGGAAATTATTTCATCCCCGCCGGCAATAGCGGTGGCGGCAATAATTTTTTCACGCTGCAAAGCGGCAATGTCGTGAACAACGGCGGCGAGGTGCTGCTCACCTACGCCGCGAACGGCACGCTGAACATCAACGGCGGCACGTTTAACAATAAATCGCAGAGTATTCGCGTGCAGCAGGGCGCGACCGGCGTGGTGAACCTGAATGGTGGCGTGCTGGCCTTAAACCAATTTGACAATGCGGGCGGCGTGGGCGGCACGGTGAATTTTAATGGCGGCACGTTGCGCGCCAACGTGGATGGTGCGTCGTTGCTGCAATCACATAATTCCTACGTCGTCAAAACTGGCGGTGCGGTGATGGATTCGCAAGGTTATGACGTATCGGTGGACGTGCCGTTGGTTTCCGGCAGTTCGCCGGACGGCGGCTTGAAAAAAGTCGGCAGCGGCACACTGACGTTGACGGCGACCAATTCCTACAACGGCCCAACGACGATTCCCGCCGGCACACTGGCCTTTGGGGTAAAAGGTCTCATCACCGGCACCAGCAGTTTGCTGATGAATAGCGGTTCCACTTTATTATTTGCGCTCGATGCGCCGGGCGGACCGACCAATATCGTCGTCAACGGCAGCGTTACTCTGGCTGGGCAAATTAATGTGAGCGATTCCGGCATCGTGGCGAACAGCACGAATCCGATAATTTATTACTCCGGCAATCTGACGAACAACGGCGTCACCGTCGCGCCACTGACGCCGTGGGCGTTCACCATTGACACCAGTGTGCCGCACGTCGTGCGGTTGCTCGTCGGGCAAAAATACCCGCTCCTGCAATTGACGAATTCAAATTATACCGTCAGCACCACGACGACGAACCTCGGCGGAATTCTGCACGGCGCACCGGCCGTGCCTCTATGGTATGAAGTGCGCGACCAGACGAACCGGCTGTGGGATTATGGCGCGACGCCGGCGGTTTCACCCTGGAGCATCACCGTTCGTCACTTACGCGCCGGCACCAACACCGTCACCGTTTTTGCGAAAGACACGATCGGCACCATCACGAGCAACAGCGTGCAATTGACCATGACCTTGGGCGCAACGCCCGGGGTGCGTCCGCGGCCGCATCCGGCGGAAATCTGGTGGGGCGGATCGTGCCACGACAACATTTATAACAACGGCACCATTGTCGGCACCTATTCGCGGCTGTCACAGTTGTTGCAGACGAACGGCTGGGATTTTGTGAAGCGTTACCAGGATGGGTTTTTCCTGCATGGTTATGTGTGGGTCAATCAGGCGGCGCAGATGACCAACTGGCAGCAGGTCGGCACGAGCATCAGCGCGCAGCTCGCGCCCTTCAATGGCAAATACTGGCTGGAAGACGGCTGGCACGCGGCGGCGGGTAACATGAATTATGGCAACAGCTCCGCTTCCGGGCAGGCCGGCAATTCGGATATGCTGCTCGGCGTCGGCATGGCATTGAGCGAAGTGACCCAGGATTTCAACGCCGACTGGGTTGATTTTTGCAATTGGCATTACGACTGGCCGACCAATGATCTCCGCGTGCTCATCACCGGCAATACCAACCAAGCCAGCGCCGCGTATCCCTATGCCAGCGGCCAGTGGCGCGATTACGCGAACAGTTATCGCGCGGCGCGGCCCAACACCAAGTTTGGCTGGACGTGGTCGCCGGTGTGGTGGCACTGGCAGAACGGCGCGTCGCTCGGCAACGATTCGGGAATTTTCTCCGTCACCACGAACAGCACGACTTACAATTTCAACTGGGATTTCTACGATTTCATGAATGACGCCGTCGTCGTCGGCAATCAGGCCGGCGTGCCGTTCGCCTTCGCGTCGGATTGTCCGTGGGAATATTTCATGCAAAATCCTGGCAATCCCGGCGGCTGGTCGGCGGCGACGCAACTCGCCAACCGCGTGAAAATCCGCAACTACGAGACGTGGCTGCAAAACCAGAATCTGCGTCACACGCTGATTTGCAATTCCTACTCGATGAACTCCGCCGATACCAACGCTAGCGATTTGAATTACGAGGCCCGCAGCCTGGCTGTGATGTTTTTGCACCAGCAGGAAGGCGGGCGGGCATGGCGGTATTCCTTCGAGTCGTGGTATCAGGGACCTTACACCGTCGTGCCGGAAACCAAGCCCGGCAGCTACACGCACCTCGCGGTCTCGGCCATCAAATATCTCAAAGGCATTGCTGACACGAATGGCACCTTGGAGCCATTGAACCTCACGCCGCTGACCACAAACGGAACCGTCGTGCAACTGCAACTACAAAACAATGGCGACGTCCAGTGTCTGCCCGCGCTGGCTGGTCAAATTGGAACTGTGCCTGGCATCGGCACGCGCTACTTCACCACCAACGGCGTGGAGTTGACCGCCGCCATTCTCACGCCTGAAGGCTTGTGTTACACGAACCAGCTCCCGCCCGGCGCGAAGACGAACTTGTTCGCCGTCACGTTGGCCAGCGGCCTTGGCGCCGCGACGAATGATAACGATTCGCTTGAAGCGTTCTGGAACCCGCAGGATCCACTCGGCATCGTGCGTGACCGCGAAATCTTTGCCACCACGATCAGCCCGTTGGGACTTTGGCAGGAAGCTGATATCGGCAGCATGGGGGTCGCGGGCGGTTCGGCGTTGAGCGGAACGAATTTCACCTTGCTCGCTTCGGGCGCGGACATCTGGGGCACGGCAGACGCGTTTCACTTTGTCTGGCAGACCAACAGCGGCGACGGCACTCTCACCGCGCGCGTCACGGGCCAAACCGCCGCGAACGCCTGGTCGAAAGCCGGCGTGATGGTCCGCGAAAATACTTCGGCGGGTGCACGCGAAGCGTTCGTGTGCGTGACGCCCAATAACGGCGTAAATTTTCAATATCGTCCGACCAACAGCGGCACTTCTTTTACGGCGGGCATCGGCGGATTGAGCGTGCCGTGTTGGGTGCGGCTCACGCGCAGCGGCACGACGTTCACCGCTTTGTGTTCGTCCAATGGTGTGAACTGGGTGACCGTGGGCAGTTCGAGCCTCACCGGCTTCGCGACTTCGGCGGTGTGGGGCTTGGCGGTGACGGCGCACGACAATGCTCTAGCCAGTGCTGCAACGTTTGACAACATGGCGTTGCCCAATACCGCGCCGATTATGAATGCCATTTCTAATCGCACGCTCGTGGCCGGCCAGACGCTGATCGTGACGAATACGGCGACCGATGCCAACGTGCCGGCGCAGATATTGACGTTTGGTTTGGTGAGTGCGCCGGGCGGGATGACGTTGAATCCGACGAATGGAATTTTATCGTGGCGGCCCACCATCGCGCAGTCGCCCACAACGAATCCCATCAGCGTGCAAGTTTATGACAATGGCACGCCGGGTTTGAGTGCGACGCAGAATTTCTCCGTCACGGTGTTGTCACCTGTCCCGCCGGCGGTGACGGTGCCGGCTCTTTCCGGCGGGGTTTTCTCGCTGCTGGTGAACGGCAGCAGCGGACCGGATTATATTTTGCTGGCGGCGACGAACTTGACTTTGCCTGTGAGCTGGCTGCCGCTGAAGACGAATTTGGCCGCCACGCCACCGTTCAGTTTCACCGACGCGGACATGACGAATTTCAGTCGCAGATTTTACCGCGTGCAAATCGCGCCGTAAGTCCAGTTGCCAACGGAAGGCCAATGTTTCCAGCTTTTTCGGCATAACTCCTTTGGGGTATGGCCGTGATTTTAAGCGCTGTTAGTATTCCTCGACGAACCCATTTTCCAACCCGACCAGCATGTCTCTCACCCTGCGCATTTATCGGCAGGGAACCGCATTTGGTTTGAAGTAGAAACCTAGTGAATAATTATGAAAAGCCTGATTCAAGCCGCTCCCAGCCAGCGCGGTAGCAGTAAACCTCTTATTTTGTGGACGCTATTTTGGCTATTGAGTCCGGCTGCGCTCAAGGCTGACATTAATTGGGATGCTGACAATGCGGTCGGAAATTTTTCCTATTGCAACAATTGGTATGGCGACTCATGTCCTGTTCAGCCCTGGCAATTTTCGTATGGCAATTTGGTTTTCAACTACCGGAACAACGCCGGCCAAACGACGCAATACTACGACCTTGGCGTGGGGAATAGCATCAATGACATTATTTGGGATACCACCTACGGCCAGTCCACGCCCATCACTGGCGCGGGTAACGGGATTATCTTCAATCAACGCATCGAGAACCGCAGTGCTTATGCGCAGTCCATCAACATCCCGCTGGCCGGCGCGCAAAATGGTGCCGCGCAGATTGAATTCAATCCCGTCAACGCCAACCTGACGATTTTGGGTTCCATCGCCAACCCCAATAATAAACCGTATTTTTCCTACGGCAGCCTCGCCAGCAAATTGATGGTTGGGACGGCGCTGGCGGGTAATAGCACGGTGAGTTTTACGATTGATAAAGCAACCAATACCGGCGTGGGACTCGTTTTGTTTCAAGCCGCCCAGACTTGGGGTGACGCCACGCACGGCGTGAATATCAAACAAGGTGAAATGTGGATGGATACCGGCGGCAGTCTGCAAAGTGGGATTCCGATCAACCTCGGCTTGGCCGATGCCAATACCGCGAAAGTATGGCTGTCCATCGCCACCGGCGGCACGACGTTTCCGCAAAATATCACGGTGGCCAACTCCGGCGGCGCCAAGGTGATCGGCGGTTTGAACAGCAGCGGCACGAACACTTACACCGGCAACGTTACGTTGAACGGGGCGATTTCGCTGGAAGCCAATCAAGCCGCCGGCACGGTGGCGTTGACCACTGGCGTCATCAGTGGTGGCAGCGGAGTCACCATTCCCGGCCCGGGCAAACTGACCTTGTCCGGCAACAACACCTACAGTGGGGGCACCACGCTGAACGCCGGCACGCTCAACCTCAACAACGGCGGCAGCAGCTCGGCCAATTCCGCCATTGGCACCGGCACGTTTACCATCGCTGGCGGCACGATTGACAACTCCAGTGCAGCCGATGTTACCCTGCAACCCGCCATCGCCCAGAATTGGAATGGGAATTTTACCTACGCCGGCTCGATTCCGCGTAATTTGAATCTGGGCAACGGCGCGGTGTCGTTGAGTGCCGTCCGGAGCGTCACAGTCACCGCCGGCACCCTGACGGTTGGCGGTCGGATTACTGGCAGCGGGGGCGATAAAGATTTGACTAAACTTGGTGCGGGGACTTTAAGCCTGATCGGCGGCACCTTGGGCAGTTCAAATATGATTGCCCAGCTCTTTGCCCAGGCCGGCAGCTTGAATGTCAGCGGCTATCTCAACACCTCCACCAAGTTCATCGTCAACGGTGGAACGATGAATTGGTCGGGAACGGGTATTGGCGGCGGCGGATATTTTGGCATCGGCGACGGCGCCAGTGGAACGTTGAATGTCACTGCCGGCAGCCTGATTGCCGCGCCGACGAGCGGGATGTTTATCGGCAATGGACTCAACACGATCATTGGCACCATCAACGTTTCGGGGGGCACACTGACGTTAAACGCCAGCAAAGACCTTCTGCTCGGCAGCGGATACAATAACGCCAGCACCGGCACCGGTAACCTCAACCTCTCCGGCACGGGCACATTTGATACGGGCGTCACCACCGGGTTATTTCAGTTGGGTAACAACGGCGGCGTGGCCACCATCAACCTTGATGGCGGCACGCTGGCGACCGCGCGCAGTATCACTCGCGGTGCGACTGGTAGTAATTCCGCCACGAATAATTTTAACGGCGGCACGCTCAGGGCTAATGCCAACAATGCCACTTGGATGACGGGACTATCCGTGGCCAACGTCCGCAACGGCGGCGCGGTGATCAACGACAATGGTTATAATGTCACCATCGGTCAGGCCTTGATCCATTCCGGCATCAGCGGGGATGCGGCGACGGACGGTGGCCTCAAAAAAAGCGGCTCCGGCATCCTCACCCTCACTGGTGCAAACACCTACACCGGGGCCACAGTCGTCAACGGTGGCACGCTGCTCGTCAATAGCCCCGGCTCATTGGCCTCAGGTAGTGCGGTGACGGTTAATAGTGGAACCTTGGGTGGCAATGGCACTATCAACGGTACGGTCAATGTATTGGCGGGTGGCTTGCTGGCCCCGGGCAGTGTCAATACGATCGGCACACTAACGCTGGCCAACGCCTCAGCAACGGCTTTGACACTAAACGGAAACACCTTGCTCGTGGATCTTTCCAATGTGGCAGCTACAGCGGACCTTGTGGCCGTCGCCGGCACGCTGGTTCTCAATGGCGCTAATACCATTGCGCTTTCGTTTCCCAACGGCACGGCCCCCGCCGGCAGCTATACGTTAATGACCTTCGGCGCGCGAACCGGCAGCGGCACCATCGCGTTGCTCGGTTCTTATCCAAACTGCACCCTCGTCACCAATGCCACCAGTGTGTCGGTGACCGTGGCCAGCCCTGGCACCTACGATTTGACGTGGAAAGGTCCGGCGGCATCCACTATCTGGGACACAAGCACAGCTAACTGGCTCAATGGTGCCAGTGCCTCGGCTTACACGGCAGGTGACAATGTGATTTTCGACGACACGGCTTCAACATTCAACGTCACCGGCGCTGGCTCGCCCAACTCCATGCTATTCAATAACACCAATGCTTACAGCGTATCTGCAACCATTGGTGGCTCCGGCCCGCTTCTTAAGATCGGTTCAGGGACGACGACGCTTTCCGGCCCCAACACCTACTCCGGCCCCGTAACTATCAGTGGCGGCACGCTAGCGCTGGCAGGGGGCGCCAATCGTATCGCGACGAGCTCGACCCTAACTTTTGGCGGCACCGCCAGTTTGGATCTTGGAGGCAATAGTCAAACGCTGGCAAATCTGACGCTGGCGAATGGTCTTATCACTAACACGGTCAAGAATGGTAGTCTGGTGTAAACGGCGGTTGAAAAGTGCGGCGGGTGGCGCTCGAAAAGTGCCTCACCTTCCGAGCAAAGGGAACTGGATTTTCAGGTCTCCGTCAAGCTGTTGATTCCGCTTCGAGGTAGAAGCAGCAGGAGGGGGAGCTTC
>CAIXPZ010000154.1 GCA_903921455.1 uncultured Verrucomicrobia subdivision 3 bacterium
AAAAATGAGCCGGTTGACAATGTCCGCCATTGGCGTATCTTCCGCGAGTGGTTTTTGTCGAGACACCTATCTTTACGCGCCGCGTTCAGGAATACATGAGCGACGTGGAATATGCGGAAATGCAAGCGTTCCTGTCGCACCGCCCCGAAGCGGGCAACGTGATCCGGGGAACGGGTGGCATGCGTAAGTTGCGTTGGGCAGGCAGTGGTCGTGGAAAACGCGGCGGGTTACGGGTGATTTATTATTGGTGGGTGGCAAAAGACCGAATTTCGCTGCTGCTGGCCTATCCGAAAAATGAACAGGATGACCTGACGGTTGACCAAATAAAACAATTGAAGAACCAATTGATGCCATGAAAAAAGAACTGTTTGAAGAATTGCTGGAAAGCGTGAAACAGGCGAAAGCCATTGAACTTGGCGAGCTGAAGCCTAGCCGAGTTTTTCACGTCGATCCCAAGAACACCGTCGTGAAAACGCGGGGTAAACTTGGATTGTCGCAATCCAAATTTGCATCGCTGCTGGGCATCAGCCAGGACACGTTGCAAAATTGGGAGCAAGGTCGGCGCGAGCCATCCGGGCCGGCGAAAGTGTTGCTTAAAATCGCCTTGAAACATCCTCGCGTCCTGTTGGAAGTGGCTTGATCGGCATCATCTATTGAAATCATCTCGGCTCGCTAACACTGGTTGGCGGGCCGTTTTGCTTTTTGAGGGCCGTGCAGATTGTCCTGCGTCCCGTTGTGATCGCACGCATCCCAGCCGAGGAACGAAGTGACGAGGTTTTATTCACGCCGCACAGCGCGGTAAATCCTGGCCAACCTGCATGGTTGTCTTGCAACCGAATCATTCGCCAACCTGACGTGACCGAATCGCGCGCGCTGTGAGCGAAAAGCCAGCCGTCCGTGACATCATAAACCCATGTGATGGCTGGCCGGTGCCCGGAGCTGACAGCGTTAGCTGGCAGCACGGGCATGAGCGCCGGCGTCCGCGCGTGGGAATTGGCATTCGCCAATGGAAACCGTGATATGTCCGCGCGACCTCACTATTGAGCGCAGCGAACTAAAATAAAACCCCGTCAACATTATTTCTGAAATTATTTTTCGCTGTGGTTCGGTCGGAAGTGGTGCTGGTTCGCTGTGGTTCGCAAGTCACGATCTAGCTCCGAATCCTGCCAAAAAGTCGTGCTAGAGTCGCCGCGTGCCGGCGAATTCCACCCATCTTGATTACGACGCAAGCCTCCCGAGTTGGCTGCGTGCTCGTGATGTGATTGCTGGTGATGATGCCGTGAAAGCTGGTGGCATCAAGTATCTCCCGCGTTTGGATTCACAGTCTGATGATGAGTATCTCGGTTACAAAACTCGTGCCTGCTTCTTCAATGCCACGAGCCGCACCTGTGATGGGTTTCTTGGCTTGCTGTTTCGTCGTGATCCCGAAGTCAAACTGCCTGACCGGAACGCTGGAATCGGGGTTGCTCTCCGTGTGTTTACCGATGATGTGGATCTGATGGGCACGACGTTGTTCACGTTTTGCAAAAGTGTGGTCGGTGAAGTCCTGTCTATTGGCCGCTGTGGCACACTCATTGACTGGCAGTCTGATGCTGAATCTCGTGCCTACGTTGTTCGTTATGCCGCCGAAGATATTTTGAATTGGCAAACGCAACGCATCAATGGCCGGAACGTGGTGACGTTGATTGCCCTGCGTGAAGTGGTGGAAAGTCCCGATGCTGAAGATCCTTTCGCCGTAGATCTGACGGAAAACATTCGTGTTCTCAAGCTCGATGTTCAGGCCGATGGCAGCACCCGTTATGTGGTTGAGCTTTGGCAACAGCAGCAGACTGCCAACAGCCGCCGAAAAAAATCTGACTGGAAGTTGATTGAATCTCGTATCCCGCTCCGCCTTGGCAAGCCGCTCCCGTTGATTCCGTTTGTATTTCATGGGCCACGCAATGCCTTGCCTGATGTGGACAAGATGCCTTTGGCCGACATCATCCATGTGAATTTGGATCACTATCGGCTCGATGCAGATTACAAACAT
>CAIXPZ010000155.1 GCA_903921455.1 uncultured Verrucomicrobia subdivision 3 bacterium
GCCGCCAGCCCCCCTCGGGGGGCTGTTCCTCTTCTTCTCTACTATCGTTTGTTCATTCATGTTAACACTCCTCTATCATTGGAGTGTCAACCAATTAACTCGTTAAATCAGTCTCACGATCTGGTAGCTAGGACAGTGAAGGGACACTAGCTCACCCAAGATTGTATCAATCAATTCCAGGCATCAACAATCTCCAGACCGGTCCGCAAACGACAGCGCCAACCGCTACTACGAGTCTGGGTGGAATGCTTAGTGTTGCCGCTAGCGCAGCTATAAGCGCTTTAGCAAACGCGCCTGCAGATGTGGCCACAGCTGCCGCAAATATGAACAGCGGAATTACAGCTGCAGCAGGCAAGCTTTTGGGTTCAAGTAAACTGGAAACAGAATAATAATAAAGATTATGAAAATTAAATTGCCAAATAAAATGGGCTTGTTCGTTGGTGTAATTACATTATTCGGAATATTCTTTGACGCCTTATCACAAACAACAAATTCACAAACGCAAACGATTCCACAAGTTCCAGGTTGGCTGACCTCCGGTAAACTACAGCAACAGTTACAAGAAAAACACGACCAACTCTTAACCGTGCGGGATCAACTTAACGCGCATGTGATTGCCCATAACGCAAAATGTAGTTCGTATGAAATTGGGTCAGCTTTGGAATCAGAATGCCTCAAAGAGGCAGCCCAGATAGAAACCGAACGGGCAAATTATCGGGCAATGAAGAAGGAATTTATCAATACCATTGATTCTCTGACGAAAGAGCGCGATGCCGAGATTGATGCCAAGCTGGAAAAGATCGACGAACAGGTGGAGGTTCTTCAACAAGCATTACGCGGGTTAAATGACTCGATGAAACTCGATGCGGATCAGCGCAAAGAATGGGAAAATAAGAGCACCAAGGCTAGTTATGATGCTTGGGTGCTGGCCAGCGGCATGGCGCTTGATAAACTTAGCACAACCTACAAAGGTCAATTAGAGGAAGCTGATGCAGAGGTAAAAAGCTGCGTGGATAAACTTACCGGCACCACAGATCCAGATCGTCGAGAACAGTTGCACACCGCATTTTCAATTTTGGAAAGAAACAAACAACAAATCCAAGCCGTTGTGGACTCTACCGAACGTGCAAAAATTGAATTTAAGGCGCTCAAAAGCTTAGCAAGTGATTCGGAATCAAAACCGAATCCTATTGAAACCGCATTTAGTTTGGCGAATAGCCTTAAAGTTGTGCCACCTTGGGCGAGTGCAACAAAAACCGCAGTCGATGCATGGTATGATGTGGCAGTCCAAGCGGTGAGTGTGCAACACATTGGCGCATTAAACGCTCATTCAGATGACTATTTGAAAAACGTCAATATTCTGAGCAAAAAACTGGAAGCCACTGTAAAACAGAAAAAAGCCTTGGAGGCATTAAAAAATTAATGACCAAATAAATATGAAAATGAAAACAATGATTCCACCATTCGCCGCCCGTCTGGCGGTCTTGAGCCTTTTCATCGCCGTCATCGCGTCCGCCGCTGGCATCCCCGAACCCGGCTTGGTGATGTATGGCGCGGTGCACAACACCGCCGCCGGCAACGCGCGGCTCATCACCGGCACGCTCACCTGGACCATCACGCCCGCCAGCGGTGCGCCCGTCTCCGTCAATACACCGCTGACGGACATCAGCGGCCAGTATTCCTACGCGCTGCGCGTGCCGTTTGAATCCGTGGTCGGCAGCAGCACGCTCTCGCCCAACACACTGCCCTTGAACAGCGCCACCACCAGCTATACCCGCACCAACGTCTTTCTGACCGTGAACGGCACGAATTATCCCGCCACCATCACCGCGCCCGCCATCGGCAACTTCACCTTCAACACCGCCACGCGCGGTCAGATGGCGGCAGTGGATTTGACGATAAACGCCCCGGGCGTATCCAGCGCGGCTAGTGTTGCTCCGTCCTTCGCATCCGCCACCCGCATGTCCAACGGCCAATTTTGTCTGACGATGAATGGAAATATCGGCCAGAACTACACACTATTGGCGTCAACCGATCTGGTAACTTGGACAACCGTGACGGTCTTCGTCTGTTCGAACTCGTCCACCGTGCTTTACGATCCGGCCTCGACCAACTATCCCCGCCGCTTTTACAAGATCGGCCCATAAAGACGCTTTTTAGATTGCCGACGCACAGACCCCAGAGGCTGGCGAGTCTAGCTCAAGCGTTTTGCCGATAGTAGAAAAGAAGCCTACTAGTTCAGGCGGTGTCTGTCTTTACGATAACTCGAGTTACGACAATATCTCCGGTAGCGGTTACATTGACTCGGCTAGATGTGGAGGCGACCCGAAGACAAGCAACTTCGGGAAACCGCATCGCGACGAGGATTGATGCCAACACATGTGGCTTTGGCCCCATCGGAATGAGAGTTATTTCGCCATCCGGTCTATGGGGGGCAATTACTTCGGCGAGACTCCGGTACGATGCTTCGACACTAGCTAGCGGCAGATCTAAAAGCGCTTTTGTCTTTGGGTTGTTAATGAGTTCCTTGTTATACTCCTTGGTTTTCGTAACATATTCTTCTGACGAGCCGGGCGATGCCAAAAAGGCGTAAACGGTATCCGCCTCAAGGTGGTCGAGCACGCAAAGCGCAGCCAAACCGTGGAATCCGAGACCAAAAACAGCCACTGATTCACGCAAACGATACGCCCTGCCTTCACAGCCAGGAATTGAGATCATATCTCGGATGACGAATGGCTTCTTCTCTTCTTCGTATTTACCCATGGCATAAATGAAGTCGATGACCACAGTCTTAGTGGACGCCGCAAATCGGGCCCAGTTTAGAACTGCTGTATACCACAAGCGTGACATTGAGGAGTAATCGACGAGAATGTGAATCGGACGATCTAAGGAATTGGTATGCAAGTGAAGGTGTTCATAAATCGGCTTCTCGTCGTCACCACTAAGGGGTATTGGGGCGCACTTCCACTTCTCCACAAAGGTAGCATCATTGCGCGCTCTGTTATCACATTTTGCTTCTTCCGTGAAGCCAAATACAAGCGGGTTGGCGACTGTGCTTGGATTGATAAGGCTGGGCACATGAACACACCTCGACTCAAAGCCGCTGGCAAACAAGCACACATCGTAGTGCATCGCGCCTACGGCTTCCAAATCGCCATCCAATACACGAATCGATGTCATGATGCGCCTTCCTCGTTAAAAAGTGGAAGCTGGCTAGGATCTGACGCCGAAGGCATTTTCGCCTGTTGTCGCTGTGACTCTTTGTCCTGGAGAATTGTGGCTAAACTCGCAGCTTTACCCCGTCTCGGCAGCAGCAGGAAGTGTGGAGCAAATGCGTAGGCCAAGTGAAACGTTCCTTCTCGCCACGGCATCTCATCTGGATTTCCAGAACCCACGTTCGGATGCAGAAGCCCATGACCCACCGCAACGCACATGAGCTTCCAGTGTTCATCAGATACGTTCTTGTCAAGCGTCACCGAGGTAACTTGGTCTGTCGTCAACGGCTTTTTGTGTAGGTTTGCGTGCATGTAGTCGCCCAAAAGGCAAAGAAAGGCGTGCAATGCGGGACCTACTACCGGGAAACTGCGATACTGGTTCAGTGTGTTGGTGGATATGCAAGCCTCTGCAACACGCAGCAAACCGCCGGCTTCTGTTTACCAGAAAGTGTTTGATTCACGCAAGCGTCGCGTGTTGGGATTGTGCCAGCGCAACGGCAAATACTTCGCCAACCTGACCGTTGCCGATAATCTGTGGCGCAAATCCTCCCAGTGATTGCCGCTGGCGGATGCCGCCTTTACCGATGCCAAAGCGGATTATAATCGCCTGCGGGTGGAGCGGGACAACGACCGCCTCCGCCCCTTTGGATTGACCCCCACCTTGCGCGATTTTCTTATGGATTCCTGCAAAAGCCAATTGGCCACCTTCGGCAATCGGGCCTCCTTTCTCAAGAAGGCGGGAAGTGATCTGCAACGCTGGTTGAATAAAATCGGCGCCGTACCTGCCATGGATGAGCATCAATCGGCGCAGGAGCGGGTCAGCAATCCCGCGCTGGTCTGGTTGCGTAGCGCGGTTCTGCCAATCAACGATACCGGCAATCTCAAGCGGGCACTGACTGCCAAGGTTCTCAACACAATCTGTGACAGTGCAATATTGCGATTCTCATCGTTTTTCCACTTGCAATATATATGCTTTGCCATGCAAAGTGTATGGATGGAAACAAAATGGGCCGTTGATAATCTCCAGACCATCCGCACCTTGATGGAGCGTTCCGCGCTTTACCGCCGGGCGCTGGCGCCCATCATGATCCTTGCCGGCACCACCGGAATTGCCGCCGGGCTGACCGGATGGCTTTGCCGGATCGAAACCAACCGGGGATTTGTTTGCCTGTGGATGTTCACGGCCATCATTTCACTCGCGGGCTCCTTGTTTCTGATGCGCCGTCAGGCATTGAAAGATTCCGAGGCATTCTGGTCGCCACCGACCCGCCGCGTTTGTCAGGCATTATTGCCTGCCTTCTTTGTTGGTTTGGTGATGGCTTGCCTTGTTCTGGTTTTCATCTCCGGTCCCGGGGGCGAGGGGATTGAACTTATATTGGTCATCCTCTGGGTGTTGTTTTATGGCTGCGCCGTCCATGCGGCCGGCTTTTTTATGCCTCGGGGCATTCGCTGGCTGGGCTGGATTTTCGTAATAGTTGGTTGTGCTCTCCTCAGCTCCTTGAGCTTAGGGGCACATTGGGTCGATCATATGCAACCGAACCTGCTGATGGGGGGAATCTTTGGCGGCCTCCACCTTGCCTACGGCATTTATCTTTTCTTTACGGAGCAGAAAACTCCAACCGTGTGAACCCGGATCTTTTTCCCCAGCTCAACCGTGTGATCCACGAGAAAGGGCGGCTGGCCATCATGTCGGCACTGGCCGCCGCACCCGAACTTACCTTCACCGAGTTGCGCGACCTGCTGAACATGACGGACGGCAATCTCACCACGCACATCCGCACCCTGCAACAGGAAGGCTTTGTGTCCGTCGCCAAATCTTACCAGAACAACCGCCCGCTGACCTCCTGCGCGCTTACAGCGGCCGGCCGCAAGGCTTTCGCCCAATACATTGATCTGCTGGATCAGATCGTCCGGCAGAACAAACCCAAATAAAATAATTCTTTGAACGGAATTCCTTGGCCATAGTCTCACGCTTTGTACAACAAAGTAAAAATCATGAAAATTCATCGCGCGGAACATCTCGGCATGTGCTTTGGCGTTCGTGATGCCATTGCCCTGGCTTTGCAAGAGGCGGCCAGGCATCCCATAACCGTCTTAGGCGACCTGGTTCACAACGAAACCGTCCTGGCCCGGTTGCGGTCACAGGGGATCCAGTTCCAGAACGATGCCGGGTCGGTGTCTACGGCTCGGGTGATGATCACCGCGCATGGCGCCTCGAACCGCAAACTGGCCGAAACGCGTCAACGCGGCTTGCAAGTGATCGAGGCGACTTGTCCGTTGGTTCATCTGGCTCATCGCAGCCTGAACACGTTGGTCTGCGATGGGTTTCACCCGGTCATCATCGGCAAGCGCGATCATGTTGAAGTGCGCGGCATGACGGAGGATTTGAACCCGTTCGATGTGGTGCTGGACGAGAGCGAAGTGGCCGATTTGACGGAGCGCGAGCGCTTTGGCGTGGTGGCGCAAACGACCCAGCCGATTGAGAAGGTTCGGCGGCTGGTGCAAGCGCTGCGCGAACGATTTCCGAAGTCGGAGGTGCGGTTCATGGACACGGTCTGCCAGCCGACCAAGCAAAGACAGCATGCCGCCGCCGATCTTGCCAAACAGTGCGATGTGGTCGTGGTCATCGGCGGCGCCCATAGCAACAACACCCATGAACTGGTCAAATCCTGTTCCCGATTTTGCGCGCGGGTGCATCATGTCCAGACGGCGGATGACCTGCTCCCGAACTGGTTCAACGCGGATGATACCGTCGGCCTCACGGCGGGCACTTCGACGCCGGATGTTGTCATTGCCGAAGTCGAGCAACGCCTGAGCGAGCTTGCCGCCGCCTCTTCTCCAAACGCCCAAACCAAGGCGACCTTAGAAATAGGCGCTGCGCCAGCGAGAGTTTCCCTGGAGCAGGCCGAATCACCCACCGCCAAAGCCCAACTCGTGAAATGAAATCGGCGACCAAACAGTCGGATTGGGATCGCTGGTGGTTGATCGTGATCTTCGCCAGCGCCATGGCCTGGGTCGAATCGGCGGTGGTCTTTTATCTGCGCTCAATGATTGACCGCATCGAACCGCATCAAACCAATCCATTGCCGGTCATCGGCGGATTTGCCGCGGTTGAACTGCCGAGGGAATTCGCCACGCTGGTCATGCTGCTCGCCGTCGGCCTGCTGGCCGGCCGGACATGGCGAGCGCGGCTGGGCTACGTCGTCGTCGCGTTTGGTGTATGGGACATTTTCTATTACGTCTGGCTGAAGATAATCTGCGGCTGGCCGCACTCGTTACTGGATTGGGATGTGCTCTTTCTGCTGCCTCTGCCGTGGTGGGGACCGGTGCTGGCGCCCGTGCTTATTTCGGTGCTGATGATTATATGGGGCACCCTGGCCAGTCAATTTGCAGGGATACCGGCCCCGGCGGCGTCCCATTGGCGCGTGTGGCTTTTGAATTTCACCGGGGTCGCGCTCGCGCTTTATGTTTTCATGGCGGACACGATCGTCGCCGCACACCGCGGGTTGGAGGCGATCCGCACGGTCTTGCCGGAGCGATTCAACTGGCCGTGGTTTGTCGTCGCCCTGTCATTGATGTCCGCGCCTTTGCTGAACCTCGGCTGGCAGTTGTTACGGCGACAACGCGCAACAACTGCAAGCGCCGACCCGACGGAAGCATTTGGATGCACTCGCAACCCGAACAACTAAAACCGCGCCAGGCGGAGATCACCACCCTGCTGCGTGGCGAGGCGGAATCGCTGCAAGGGTGGCTGCATCATGGCCACGCCGGCCGTTGGGGACGCGAACTGGCCGTGATCCTGGTTGGCTCTGGATGTTATGGCGCGGCGATGGGTTGGTGGCGTTCGCCCGAACAAGCTTTGTTCGTAGCCGCGAAATTTCCGCTCATCATCCTGCTGACCACGCTGGGTAACGCCTTGCTGAATGCGATGCTCGCGCCGTTGCTCGGATTGAACCTTACGCTCCGGCAGACGCTGCGGGCGGTGCTGATGAGCTTTACAATTTCGTCGGCCATCATGGGCGCATTTAGCCCGCTGATTGCATTCTTGGTTTGGAACGCGCCAGCCATGGTGGCTAACAATATTTCAGGGACAACCTACAACTTCATTTCGCTGGCTCATGTAATTGTCATCGCGCTGGCCGGAATCACGGGGAATGTCCGTTTGTTTCAGCTGTTATCCCGGCTCGCCGGCAGCCGGGCGATTGCTCAGCGTGTCCTGTTCGCCTGGCTGGCGGGCAATCTGTTTTTTGGCAGCCAGCTCACCTGGATTCTGCGTCCATTCATCGGCTCGCCCACGCTGCCGGTTGAGTTTTTTAGAGCATCGGCTTTACACGGGAACTTTTTTGAAGCCGTTCTCCATTCTCTGCAGCAGATTTTTCACAGCCACTAAATCATCAACCAAAAATGCACTATGAATGAAATAAATCAGCCTCCGCAAAATGTTCCGCAGCCAACACTGCAAATCCCACCCGTGATCAATGGGCCGCGCGCTTTGGGCGACGACCCCGCCGAACGCATCCCGATCAAAAATATCATCGGCGTCATTGAAGCCGTTTTGCGCCAGCCACGCCGCTTGCTATTCCAATTACGTCAACCAGGAGCCGGGCGGCTCATTGGCGGAATGTTGTTGGCCAGCCTGATTTGCGGTTTGGTTTACGGCCTGATCATCGGTTCCTTTTCCGGGGCCGAACAATGGTGGGCGGCACCCGTAAAATTTACCGGCGGACTGCTTGTCTCCGCGCTGATCTGCCTGCCAAGCCTTTATATTTTTGCCGGCTTGAGCGGCTCAACGGCCCGAGTCGGCGAAATTTTCGGGCTCGTTGCGGGACTGTTGCTCTTGATGACGGTATTGCTCATCGGGTTCGCGCCGGTGGCCTGGTTGTTTTCGCAGTCCACCAATTCAGTTTTGTGGATGGGCTTTTTACATTTGATGTTCTGGTTCGTGGCCACGGCTTTTGGTCTGCGGTTTCTGGATGCCGGCTTTCGGCAGACCAATGCCCGCAGCGGGGCCGGTCTGAAAACCTGGACGGTCATCTTTGTTCTGGTCGTGCTGCAAATGAGCACGGCCTTGCGCCCGCTGCTCGGCCGGGCGGATACTTTTCTGCCCACCGGGAAAAAATTCTTTCTCGCACACTGGGGCGATTGTATGAAAGATCAGGGTGAAAATGAGCAATCCCATCCCAGCCGATGACCACGTGCCACGTATGAGCCGGGATCAACTCCTCTGCAAGCGCATCCGGTGGCTAACGGGTTTCTTTATATTCGGACTCGCCGTCAGTGGGGTGACAGCGATCCCCCTGGTCAGCGAGTTGAACATGCTGGTGCAGGCTTTTGATCCCAGCCCGGTTTCGTCGTCGGGGCCGGGACAATGGCTGTTGCTGGTTCGCGATGCCTTGGCCCAAACCCAACAGGAGCATCCCTTTTTGTTTTATGGCACGGACTGGTTGGCGTTCGGACATTTCGTCATCGCGATTGTTTTCATTGGCGCGCTACGTGATCCCGTGCGCAACCGTTGGCTGTTCGACTTTGGTCTGATCGCCTGTGTCTTGGTTATTCCCTATGCCTTCATATTCGGAGGATTACGCGGAATACCAATCTGGTGGCGGCTGATTGACTGTTCATTCGGCGTTTTTGGTTTCATTCCGCTTTGGCTCTGCCGCCAATGGACCATCGAGCTGGAAAAGCTTGTGACACCGGAGGGAAGAGGGAAGTGACATCGGCGGAGAATATTTGTCCCTCTTAAATTAGAAGGAGCACGCCGTTGTCGACGTGCTCCTCTGTTACCACTTTTCAATTCTGAGTCAGTTTTTTTCGGCCGATTTCTGGCCGTTGTTCTGACCGCGCAACATGATGCCGAGCAAACCATCCACGAGGCCGTTACTGGCACCGGCGCCATTCACCGCCACGTCCGGCACGATGCGCACATTGCGCTCGCCGACGATCTGCATCAGTTGCATGACCGTGTAGCCCTGCACGCCGATGGACTCGACGCCAGCCCGATATGCCTGCGCCTTTGCATCGCCAGTGGCGCGGATCGCTTCGGCCTCACCCAGCGCGCGGAGGCGGATCGCCTCCGCTTCGCCGGTCGCGTGCTTCACACTGGCGTTCGCCTTCAACTCGGCGATGTTCACGCCTTGCTCCGCACCGACGACTTGCTGCTGGATGTCCGCGAGCGACGTCTGACGCACGAGTTGTTGGCGCTGCTCTTGGGCGGCGCGTTGCGTCTCATATGTCTTCCGTTGCTCTTCGGCGATCTTGCGATCGGTCTGCGTTGTCATCAGTTCCGCCGGCGGATTGATATCGCCGATCAGCGTATCAATCGCCTGCACGTCATACGCACCAAGCGCGGTGCGAATGTGTTCCGCCGCATCGACCTGCCGGGCGCTGCGCGCGCTCAGGAAGTCAAGCACCGTGAAGTCCTGCGCCGAGTTGCGGAAATAATTCCCGACAATCGGCTGCAGCACATGGTCCACCAGGTTTTGCATCGAACCCACGCGGCTGATCACCTTCGGCGCGTCGAGCGCGCCGACGTGGATGATCTGCGACACGTCTAAGTTGAACGCGAAGCCGTCCTTCGAGCGCACCGTGATCGACTGCAACTTCGAGTCGTAATTATGCGCCTCGGTGCGGTTCGCCCAGTTCAACACGATGTTCGTGGTCGGCACGAGCTCGACTTTCATGACCCGCGTATTCAGCGGATGTTTGCCCGGATACAGCGGCGTGACCCACACGCCTTTGTGGCCGGCATTCACCAGGTCGCCGTGCTTAAAGTCCACGCCGCTGACGTCTTCGTGCGCCTTGCCGACGAACGAGATGACGACCCCGACGTAGCCGATGGGAATCTGCACCATCGGCACTTGCTCCACTTGCACGAACCATGGATTCAGGTTCCACACGCCGGACAAAATGATTTGCTCTTGCAAACCACGGCTGCCGCCGCCGTCCAGAAATGCCTGTGCATTCTGGAAACTGTCGTGCCCCGCGATGGACTGACCCGCGATCTCACTTGCCGCGATGGGCTGGCCATCTAGCGCAGTAACAATGCCCACCATGTCTGACTCGACGCGATGCAGGAGCAGTTGCTCCGGCATCATGCCGTGTTCATGCGCGGTCGCCGATGTGATGACGGTGAACAGCGCCGTGTTGATCCGGTATGTGCCGCCGGTGAGAATGCCGAGCTGCCGGCCTTTCTCACCACCGTAGAGCAGGAACTTCCGGGCATCTTGGAAGTTGTCGCACTCGACGCGCTTACCAAGGATGTGCTCCGAGGGCATCGCAGCACCGTCCGCCGCCATGACTAGGGCAATTTCGCCCTGCTGCACGACGGTGACCGGCACTTTGATGATGCGGTATTGCCACGGCCAATAGCCGGAATGCAATCCCGGCGCGAGCGTGTCTGCTTGATAGCCGGCCTCGCCTTCAAGCGCGAGCAGATGTCCCGGCGGCAGCGACTTGGCGGCGAAGCGCTTGATCACGATGCCGACCTGGCGTTCGCGGATGAGCACGAAGCCGGACTGCATCACGAGCAAGACCAACACTAGCGCATACCAATACCAGGTCACTCCGAACCAATTGCCACCGACTGCCAACATGATGTTTGTTGTCATAACCCATCTCCGATGTGGTTGGATCTGGGCGCGGGTTATCGCCGCGCCAGGACACAACGCGTTTCATTGGGGAGACCGTGGGTTCCCGCACACGCGGGAGCTAGAGGATCGCCCTTCCAGATGCCGACGAGGTTAGCTGACGGGCTCGGTCCTGAAAGTGACCGCGACGGTGGTTCGCCACCGGCGTTTGCCCCATCCTTGGTTTTCCAAGGTTTGGTTCCCCCGCACTGACTCGCAGGAAGGCGAGCCAGCTTAGGCTGCAGACACAACGACACTCTCAGACCTTTGCCATTGTGTCAATCGATGCACGCGTAAGTCTCACATAAAGAGGGAAATCCGATTGAACAATGAGCGCTGCAAGCGCTCTTGTTTCAGCGCAAAGTTGACCGCATCTCGAATGAGGCTTGTCTTAATTTCCTCAGCGTGGCGTCATGCGCGTATTGGTTCAGGTTCAGAACATAGGTAACGTGGATGGTTCAAAACATAGGTAACACTTTACAAAGGGCTGGGACGTTGGGAGACGTTTTGAATGCCTTGGAAAGAGAACCTTAAAATGGACCAGAGAATGGAGTTTGTGATGA
>CAIXPZ010000156.1 GCA_903921455.1 uncultured Verrucomicrobia subdivision 3 bacterium
ACAATTACGATTCGTTCACCTACAACCTCGTGCAATACCTCGGGGAACTGGGCGCGGACTTGCAGGTGCGCCGCAATGACGACATCACTCTCGACCAACTCCGCGCGCTCCAGCCGGAGCGCGTCCTTGTTTCGCCCGGCCCCTGCTCCCCGCGCGAAGCCGGTTTGTCCAACGACGTCATCCGCACGTTCAGCGCCGAGGGGATTCCCATCTTCGGCGTCTGTCTCGGACATCAATGTATCGGGCACACGTTCGGCGGCGAGGTAATCGTGAATTACCGCATGATGCACGGCAAGGTTTCGCCGATTAAGCACAATGGCAAAGACCTGTTCGCCGGCATGCCCAATCCTTTTCTCGCCACGCGCTATCACAGCCTCGTCATTAAGCGAGAGACGTTGCCCGACTGTCTGGAAATCACCGCCGAAACCGAGGAAGGCGAAATCATGGGCGTGAAACACAAGACGCTCCCGATCTGGGGCGTGCAGTTTCACCCCGAAAGCATCCTCACCGAAAGCGGTCGCACCATTCTGAAAAACTTTCTCACCTTGAAATAACACATCATGGAAGTCTTTTTGCTCAAATCCAAAATCCATCGCGCCACCGTCACCGGCGGCGACGTGGCTTACGAAGGCAGCCTCACCATTTCCTCCGACCTCATGGCCAAATGCGGCCTGCACGAATATGAAAAAATCCTCTGCGGCAATATGGCCAACGGCAACCGCTGGGAAACCTACGCCATCCGTGGCAAAAAAGGCACCGGCGAAATCATCATGAACGGTGCCGTCGCCCATCTTGGCAAAAAGGGAGATGTTCTCACCATCATGACCTTTGCGAGCGTCAGCGAAAAGAAAGCGAAGAAATGGAAACCGCGCGTCATCGTCCTTGGTAAGGGCAACCAGATTGTGAACACGCGCGGGATTTGAGCCGCTTACAATTTTGTTGGAGCTTTAAGAAATTTCTTCCAGCCGCTTGCGGGAAGTTTCCCGGCCTTTGAACCATAAGACTACCGCCGCCACCACCAAGGGCGCAGCTACTAATAGTGCTGGCATGGCTAGTCCGGGGGAAAAAGTCAAAATCACAGCGACCGCCGACGGACCGATGACGCCGCCGACTTTGCTGCTGCTCGCCACCACGCCGCCGCCGGTGGCGCGCAGTTTGGTGGGATAAAGTTCGACGCTGTATGGCGACAGCATGGCAATCATCCCGCCCAACCCAAACAGCAGCAGGACGGTCAACACGCTGAACCACGCCTGGCTGTCGCCGGCCTTGAATTGAGAGAAACCCACCAGCACGGTGGCGGTGCCGAGGGCGAACAGAATCATGGTTTTTTTGCTGCTCCACCGGCCATAGAGCCAGGCGACCAGCAGACAGCCGGGCACTGCAATCAAGGCAGACTTGGCGAGCAACCGGTTCGCGAGTTGCCGATCCAGATGAAGATTATCCTGCAAGATGGTCGGCAGCCAGGTCAGAAAGCCCCAGTTCACCAAACCCCACGCGAGGCCGTAGATGCAAACAGTGAGAGTAATTACCAGATAGGGTTTTCGGAACAATTCCTTGAACTCCGTCGCCTGGCTGACCGGCGCGGGTGCGATGGTTCTCGGAACGGGCACCAGTTCAATATCAAATGCCGCCAACGTTTCTCGCGCTTCCTCCACGCGACCTTCATGCAGCAAATAACGCGGCGATTCGGGGATGAAACGCCGCAAAAGAATCACCAGCAAACCGGTCGGGACATTGAGCAGCCAGAGAATGCGCCAACTGAAGGTCGGTTCCAATTCCGCCGCCGCGCCGCTGGCGGCCAGATAACCGCCCACGCTGCCGAGTCCGCCGAGTAGCACGGAAATCCAGCCGCGATGTCGCGAAGGAATCACTTCCGCGAGCAGGGCGAAGACGATGGGCAACATTCCGCCGGCGGACATGCCCATGAAAAAACACATGGCCAGATTCCATTTGAACGCGGGCATCGTCCCGCAGATGCCCGTGCTGATGAAAATCAACGAGGCCAATAAAATTGAACCGCGCCGTCCCATCTTGTCCGCCAGAATGCCCCACACGACCGAACCGACCGTGGTGCCAATCATTGCAAACAGAGCCAGCAACGAGGCTTCGGACGTGGTGATGCTGTATTCCCGGCGCAAGCCCGGCATCACGAAACCCAGCGTGGCCGGCTTCATCACATCCACCACCAAGGCGATGCCCAGCACCGCCACCAGTTGCCAGTGCGCCCGGCCCAACTTGGCGTTGTCAATGGAATGCAACTCATAATCCGCGCTCGCATCCTGAATTTTTTTATGTCCGGTGGGAAACAGTCCGTAAATGGTCGCCGCAATGCCAGTGACGATCAGCGCCATGCCGAAGCACATCAGTTTGGACATGCCGCAACCGTTCGTGCTCTGGCAGACGCCCGACATCTGGTAGTGCAAATGTCTCGCCGCGATGTAATCCGGCAGATGACAACCGACCCCGCCGACAATCGCCAGCGTCCCCAGCCAAAAGGCCGCCGTGTGATAATATTTGTAGCGGTTGTCAGTTGCCATTATGGGTGCGCAGATTAAAAAGCCGGCCTTGTGAAGGCAATTCCCGACCGCAAAAATTATTCATACCTGCCGTGTTGCGGATAAAAAAACGCGCCGATTGGGAAGTCGAACTTCGACCATCGGCGCGTTTGGCTTTTGAAATGTAGGAGACGACGTGAGGAGTCTCTAACTATTTAGTTTGAGCCTCGTCACCTCGGCTCCTACGGTGAAATCAATAGTTCTTCGCGACTTCCGCCCAGTTCACCAGATTCCAGAACGCTTTCAGATAATCTGCGCGCTTGTTCTGGTATTTCAGGTAGTAGGCATGTTCCCACACGTCGCAACCGATGACCGGCTTGCCTTCGCAGCCCGCAATCGCCTTGCCCATGCACGGACAATCCTGGTTCGCCGTCGAGACAATCTCCAG
>CAIXPZ010000157.1 GCA_903921455.1 uncultured Verrucomicrobia subdivision 3 bacterium
CCACCGGTCAAGTTTCAGGAAGTGACGTTACCCAATCCAACCTCACGTTGGGCTGTGGAGGTGGTCAGTCCCAACGGCTGGGTCGTCCGGTTTCACAACTGCGCTGAGGTGCAGGCGTTGCCGCAACTGCTGCGGGCCTTGCCATGCTGAGTGTGTCGGGCACAACGCGGGTGCTGGTGGCCACCGTGCCCGTGGATTTGCGCGGCAGTTTCAACCGGCTCTACAGTCTGGTGGTGGACCAACTCCAAGCGAACCCCGTGTCGGGTCATTTGTTTGTGTTCACCAACCGACGGCACAACCGACTGAAAGTGCTGTACTGGGACGGTTCCGGGTTATGGGTCTGTGCCAAGCGGCTGGAGCGTGGTCGCTTCACCTGGCCAGCGTGTGACCAAGGGCAAATCAATTTGCGCGGCGAAGAGTTCAGCGCGTTGATTCACGGACTGGAAGTGCGCCCCAAAGCCGGTTGGTATCGGCGCTAAAAAGATTTTCAGAAAGTTTGAACAGTTTCTTCGTCCGCCGGTCCAAGAACCGTGACCAACGCTACGCTGCTCAAACAGATGGAAGAGTTGAGTGCGCGGGTCGCTGGGGTGGAGGCTGACAACACCCGCCTGCGCGAGGAGAATGCGCGGCTGCACCAAGAAAACCGGCTGCTGCGCCAGAAACTCGACCAGTATATCCGGCATTACTTCGGCGGCCAGCGCAACGAGGCGTTGGACCGATACCAAATGGAGTTACTGCTGCAAGGCTTGGCCAATGTCATCACGCTGCCGCCGCTAGAACCCAAGTCCGGTGCCGGTTCCCGCACCGGCACTCCGCATCCAGTGCGGCGGATGTTGGCCGAAGACAAATTAGAGACGGAGGAGATTGTCATTGAGCCGGTGGAAGTCTTGGCGCAGCCCGCAGGTTGGACGAAGCTCAGCGAGGAACGCACCAGTCAACTGGACTGGGTGGCTCCCAAGATCATCAAGCGGGTCTTCATCCGACCGCGCTATGTGAAAGCCGAACAGTTTGCCATTGCGCCGCTGCCACCGCAGCCGATTGAGCAAGGGATGGTCGGGCCAGGCTTGCTGGCGCAGATTCTGGTCAGCAAATACGAAGATCATCAACCGCTCTACCGGCAGGCGAAGATGTTCGGGCGGCAGTTTGGGGTGGACCTGAGTCGCAAGACGATGGGCAATTGGGTGGAACAAGCGGCCGAGTTATTGAAACCAGTGTATCGGGCCATTCGGGAGGATTTACTGCGGGGCCACTACCTGCAAGCCGACGAAACGCCGATCCGCTATTTGGATCCGGACGTGAAGGGCAAGAGTCAGCAAGGTTATCTGTGGACGTACAGTCGGCCTGGAAACGATGTCCTGTTTGAATGGCGCGTCAGCCGGTCGCGGGAAGGACCGCAGGAATTCTTGCAGAACTTCTGTGGGAAACTGCAAACCGACGGTTATGCGGCGTATGAATCGCTCGCCAAAGAACGGAACGATCTGACCTTGATTGGCTGCTGGGCCCATGCGCGCCGGGGCTTTCACGAAGCGTTGGGGGAAACCAAACTGGCGGCGTGGTTTGTGCGCCAGATCGGACTGCTGTACGCGGTCGAGAAAGACCTGCGGGAGCACCAGGCGGGGCCGCAATTACGAGCCGCCATTCGCACTTGGCAAAGTCGTCCGACCTTGGCCCGGCTGCGCCGAGCAATGGAGTTGGTCCGGGGCCGCACCTTGCCCCAAGGTCTGCTCGGCCAAGCCATTGATTATGCGTTGAAACGTTGGGAAGCATTGACGCGGTTCGTGGACGACGGGGCGTTGGAGATCGACAACAACTTAATTGAGAATGCGATTCGTCCCAGTGCACTCGGAAAAAAGAACTGGTTATTCATTGGTCATCCAGAGGCTGGAGAACGCAGTGCCGTGGTCTACACCTTGCTGGGCAGTTGTCGCCGGCATGGACTCAACCCGTTTGATTACCTGAAAGATTTGTTGACCCGCTTGCCAGCGGCCAAGATCACACAGATCGGGCAGTTCACACCGCGCGCATGGGCCAAAGCAAAAATGCAGAAGAAATCGCGCGCGCTCGCAGCATAGCCAACCCGGTAACCGGTCGAGCGTAACCGTCAGCCCTCAACTTTGGTGCCAGACTGGTAGCGTGCTCCCCCAGCCGCATACG
>CAIXPZ010000158.1 GCA_903921455.1 uncultured Verrucomicrobia subdivision 3 bacterium
TCGGGAACAACTTGGCGATGGTGTCGAACCAGATTTTCTCGATGGCGGCGCCATCCTTGCCCGGATTCGCTTCGTTCAACTGCGCCCACGCCTCCTCCATGGTCGCTGACTGCGTCAGGGCCACCGGCGGCGGCATGGGTGGAACAGGCCTCCGGCCTGTCGTGGCCGGCGTCGCGCCGGGCACCGTTTGTTTTCCAGCTCCGGCGAGTGCGGCAAACTTGTTGCCATATTTCGCCAGCACCGACTCGCGATTCGCCGCCGTCGGCGTCTTCATGCCGCCGCCCAGCGGATTGAGCCATTGGCTCTTGAAGTATTGGCCGCCCTTGTCGCCCGTTTCAGGACCACCGACGATTTCGAACGTCACCTCGCGCAACGCGCCTCCGTCCTGGGATTGGTCCATCAGCCAGAACGGATCCACGCCGTCCCAGCCGAACACCGCTTTCAGCGTGTCCGTCGTCTTCGTTTGAATCGTGCCGTCGGCTTTGACCAGCACCATCGTGTGCTTGAACGTGAACCCGACAGTGTCGGGGTCCCCATTGGCCGGTGGCGCTGCCACCACGCACGGCACCGCCGCGCAGAGTGATCCGGTCGAGGCTTCATAAATGACCATCGGGCCATTGAGTTTGCAGGCGTATTTTCCTTCTTGCGGTAGTTCCATAACTGTCCTTTCTTTGTTTGTAACAGCCGACGTAAGGAGGCTCTAACTCCACCACCGGCATTTTTTGTTGTGTGTTGTTTACTTGCGTTGCGTCGGCGGCGGCGGCAGGTGGCCCACCGCAAGGTGCGCCGTCGACTTGGATTGAAAAGCAGCAGTGCCCAGCGGCAGGTTGCCGCCGTCGGAGTCTTCATCCGAATACATCCCCAAAATCGAAGCCCAGGAATAACGGCGCAGATACGTCAGCGTGCTGCCGGCCGATTGCACCTTGGATTTCCCTTTCTCCTCCGTGAGCGGAATCGAAATCCGCTCGGCAATGAACTCGCCCGACTCATGGATCAAAATGGATTCGATGCCGACGACGTCGCCGGTAGGGCGCGCAGTCCCCTGCGCGCCGTCCTTCTCCGCGCTGGGGAGAATTGCCCGGCCGAGGTTCGGCTGGCCGCAGGCCGGATGAGGTGTTCCCTGGCTAATCGGAAACTGGACGAGGCTCAGCTTGTGCTTCGCCAGAATCGGCCGGCTCGACTGGATCACCGCGCCGAGCGACGCGTATTTCGATTTCAGAAACGGATTCGTCGCGTCAAACACAGCGACCGGCATTTCCGCCTGGGCTTTGGCTAACGCAGAGGCCAAGTGCGTGATGGATTCAGATTTGTTCATAAGTTTTAGGATTCGATACCCAGCAGTTTCATTTCGGCGCCAGACAGTTTGAGCTTCCCTAGAAGTTCCTTGCGGGCGCTGGCTTCGGCTTCCTCTTTCGCAACCTCTTCCAAATGCTCCTTGATCTCGTCGTATTCAGTTTCCAGCGAATCCAAAATCTTGCGGGAGTTGCGCCGATCATCGGCCTTGAGCGGCAGCACGCGCCGCAGCACCCAATCAGGGCTGTATCCGATCAATTCCGCCAACGCGTCCGCTGCCGAAACTAATTTCGCGTGTGCATCCGCAACCTCGTTGCCGGCCTCCATTACCTGTTTCATCGTCGTCATAGTTTTTCCTCTGTGCCTCTGTGCCTCTGTGGCTAAAAGCAGTTACAGATGCGCGCGATCTCGATTTCGATTTCCACATCGCGCCGGTTATAGGCGATGGCCCCGTCACGATCCGCGCGCCAGAGCAGCGGAAAATCGCCGCCGTGACCCAGCTTCGGCGGCAGCCCGAACACGCGCGCTACGTCATCCACGCCGTTGCCATCGAAGGATTTTCCAAACGAGAGAATTTCCAGCGTGTCGAAAATGTTGTCGTGCCATTGCGGCCGGCCGCGCCAGAACGACAGCACATTGCGCGGGATTTTCAGGCCGTGAACGCGGGCGCGATTCACGAGCATCGGCAGGTCAAACGCCTTGACGTTATGACCGCCCACCACGAAGCCATCGCCCAGCACGGCGGCGAGGACCGACAGGAAATTGCCGACCAACTCCTTCTCGGTGCTGGCCGTGAACGACTGAATGCCGGTGTCGTCCGCTGCGCCGATCAATACCACCTCGGCCGTCTTCCAATTCAGCGCCGCGTCGGCCAGGTAATCCGCCCGCTTCTTGGCGATGGCCGCCGCGATTTTCTCCGGGTCTTTCAGATTGGCCGGCGCGGTGAATTCCGGTGCCAGCGCCAGCAGTTTCGTCGGGTCCTGCGCAATAGTCTCAATATCGAAGATAATGAATTTCATAAGTCACTGCTGTCCCGTTTAGTTTTTGATGACCGCGATTTCACTATTTTAAAAACTGGATAAAACTGCTGTCCGGTCATTTTTCGATTTCAATTCTGCGACGACTTTCCGAGGGTGTTCCACCGCCAACCGGCGGTTTTTCA
>CAIXPZ010000159.1 GCA_903921455.1 uncultured Verrucomicrobia subdivision 3 bacterium
CAGGGGCTGAACCGCTACGTCTTCCACCGTTACGCCATGCAGCCGTGGACGAACACCTGGCCGGGCATGACGATGGGGCAATGGGGTTTTCATTTCGAGCGCACGGTGACATGGTGGAACCAAGGGAAGCCGTGGATAGATTATATTTCGCACTGCCAATATCTCCTCCAGCAGGGCCGCGCCGTGGCCGACGCCGCGTATTTCACCGGCGAAAGTTCGCCCGTGGAAATGCGCGTCGGCAATCCCGCCCTGCCCGCCGGCTACGATTACGACGCCATCAACGCCGACGTGTTGCTGCACGGTGCCACGGTGAAGGACGGACGCCTCACGCTCCGCAGCGGCGCAAATTATGCCGCGCTTATCCTGCCGCCCGGTGACGCGGACATGACGCCGCAACTCCTGTCGCGCGTCCGCGACCTCGTGCGCGCCGGTGCCACCGTGGTTGGCCCGCGTCCGCAACATTCGCCCAGCCTCGCGGATTATCCCCGGTGCGACGCGCAGGTGAAAAAGCTCGCCGACGAACTGTGGGGCAACCGCGACGGTGCGAGTCTCACGGAAAATGTCGTGGGCAAAGGCCGCGTCGTGTGGGGGCAATCGCTGGCGGAGGTGTTCGCGGCGCAGAACCTGAAGCCGGATTTTGCATTCACCAACGCGGCCGGCAACGCGCGGCTGGCTTACGTCCATCGCGTCGCCGGCGATGCGGAGATTTATTTCGTGTCCAACCAGCGGCGGCAGTTTGATACCGCCGACTGCACGTTCCGCGTGGGCGGCAAGGTTCCCGAACTGTGGCATCCCGACACCGGCATCATCGAACCCGCGCCGGTCTGGAGCACGGCGGATGGACGCACCAAAGTGCGGCTGGACTTCGATCCCGCCGGCTCGGTGTTCGTCATCTTCCGGCACGCGGCCGACCGCGCCGATCATGTTGTCGCCATCAGCGGCAATCTTGCCACCGAAGCCAGCACCGCGCCAAAGGTGGAGATCCAGCACGCCGTCTATGCCGCCACGGACGGTGCCGGCGAAATGGATGTCACCGCGAAACTTTCCGAACTTGTGCGCGCGGGCCTGCCGGTGGTGGCCGGCAACGAAACCTTTGGCCGCGACCCTGCCTATCTTCACGTCAAGGAGCTGCGCGTGGATTATTTGCTCGCCGGCCAACCCGTTCATCTGACCGTGCCGGAAAACGAAACCTGCTCGCTTGTCGCGACCGCCGCCGGCCAGCCGCCGCAGTGGGAAACGCTGGCCGCCCCCGACGGTTCCGCCGTCGTCAAGGCGTGGAGCAATGGCGACCTCGCCTTGTGCACCGCCAGCGGCAGGATTCTGCACGCGGATGCGGCGGACGTGCCCGCGCCGCAGACCGTGACCGGCGAGTGGAACTTGAGTTTCCCGCCGAACTGGGGCGCGCCGCCAACGGTGACGCTGGATAAATTGATTTCCTGGCCCGCCCACCCGGACAATGGCGTGCGCTATTTCTCCGGCACGGCGACTTATGCCAAGGACATTGAAATTTCCGCCGACCGGTTGACCGCCGGCCGCGAACTCTGGCTTGATTTGGGCGCGGTGAAGAACTTTGCCGAAGTTTCCCTGAACGGCCAAAGCCTCGGCGTGCTGTGGAAGCCGCCGTTCCGCGTGAATATTTCCGCCGCCGCGAAAGCCGGCGCGAACAAGCTGGTCGTCAAAGTCACGAACCTCTGGCCGAACCGACTCATCGGCGACGAGCAGTTGCCGGCGGATGTGGCGTGGAACGGCAAGCAGCTCAAGGAATGGCCGCAATGGTTCCTCGACGGCAAGCCCAGCCCGAACGGCCGGCTGACTTTTACGACGTGGCATCATTGGACGAAAGCTTCGCCGCTGCTGGAATCCGGCCTGCTCGGCCCGGTGATGCTGCGCACGGCGGAAATCATTCCTGCGAATTGAACCGGCGTGCAGGGTGCCGGCGCGGTTGCGTTCTTTTAATTTGCGGGCCATCGGCTATTCTCCGCGCCGATGTTAAGGACGCTGCGCAACGCTGAATACGCCGAGCTGATGATTTTGTTCATCATCCAGGCGGCAGCGATGGGCTGCTGGTTCGTCCCGCTCGGCACGGTGCTGGATGCGCACGGGTTTCATGCCATCAAACCGTTCGCCTTCGCCACGTCGGCGCTGGCGGCGTTCGTCTCCCCGCTGATCTTCGGCGCGATGGCGGACCGGCACGCCGCGCCGGTGCGCGTGCTGCGCGGCCTCGCGCTGGCCACGGCGCTGGCGATGACGCTGGCGAGCCTCGCCATCCAGCATCGCGCGAGTCCGTGGGTGGTGCTGGGGCTGATCCAAATGCACGCGCTGTTTTCCGCGCCGACGTGGAGCATCAGCAGCACGATTGTCTTCGCGCGGTTGAAGGATGCGAAGAAGGAGTTCGGCCCAATTCGCTCGATGGGAACGCTGGGCTGGGTGGTCGGCTGCTGGCTGGTGAGCGCGCTGGGCGCGGACACGTCGGCGCTGGCGGGCTATTGCGGCGTGGGCCTCTGGCTGCTGCTGGCGGGCTTCACGCATTTTCTGCCGGAACTGGAAACGCCCAAATCCATCACGAATCTGACGTGGCACGAGCGGCTCGGCCTCGACGCATTGACGCTGCTGAAAAACCCGGAGCATCGCGTGGTGTTCATCGTGACGGCGCTGTTCGCGGCACCGCTGGCGGCGTTCTATCCCTACGGCACGGCGAACTTGCAGCACCTCGGCCTGACGCACACGAGCGCGTGGATGACGCTGGGCCAGATCACGGAGCTCATCGCGATGTTCAGTCTCGGCGCAATGCTGCTGCGGTGGCCGTTGAAATGGATTTTCGCCCTCGGCCTCGGCTTCGGCGTGCTGCGGTTCGTGTTCAGCGCGGTGGACGGGAAGCTGTGGCTGCTGGCGGGCATCACGCTGCATGGATTTTCCTTCGTGTTTTATTTCATCACGGCGCAAATTTATCTGGAGCAGCGCATCGCGCCGGCGTGGCGGGCACGGGCGCAGGCCTTGATGTCGCTGATGAACGGCGGCTTCGGCAACCTCATCGGCTATCTCGGCAGTGGCTGGTGGTTCGCCACCTGCACGACCAATGCGGCCACGCGCTGGCCGCTGTTCTGGGGCGGACTGGCGGTGGCGGTGGCGGTGGTGATGGTTTACTTTGTCACGGCCTACCGCGACAAGGGACTGATGCGGATGAAAATCGGATAAAACATTTTGCCATGAACCATTCAAAGCCTAAAACTTTTCTGGCGGCTGTCGTCACCGGCTTGGGCGCGTGGCTGCTGGCCTGGCAAATTCACGCGGAGACAAATCTCTTCGCCCCCGGCACGCTGGCGCAGCATCTGACGACCAACGCCGTCGGCCACGCGGCGCAGTTCAGCGGCAACTCGGCGGACATGGTGGAAATCCACGCGCCCTTCACGCTGGAGGTGAATCGCTTCTTCCGTCCAGAGTGGTCGCAGGATTTCTGGCTGCGCGGCGTGTCAGGCTTGAGCGCGACGTGCATCGGTTTTAGCAACATCAACAACGGACAGGGACTGGTCACGATGGTTTCGCCGCGCCATTATCTTTGCGCCACGCACATGCATCCGGAGAGTTACCTCATCGGGTTTTTGGACACGAACAACACGCTGCACTGGCGAAGAACTTTGGAGCGCGTGGACATCACCACGGACACCACGGTGGGATTTCTCGACGCCGATCTGCCGGCCAGCGTCGGCTTCCTGCCGGTGTTGCCGGCGGAATTCACCAACTATCTGCCCACGGCTTATGGCACATACGTGCAAGGCATCGGAATGAATCAAAACATGCTGCTGTTCGGCCAGCCGACGAGCGTGGCCGATCGCACTTTCGCCAACTGGAGCAGCGGCAAATCCGTCCCATCCGGCCTCAACACAAACTGGAACGTGACCATTCGCGGCGGCGACTCCTCTAATCCCGCGCTGCTGCTCATCGGCAACCAACTGGTGCTGGTCTCGCATAATTATCACGTCAACGGTGGCCCCAATTACGCCTTCCAAATCCCCGCCATCAACCGCGTCATGCACCAGCTCTCCACCAATCACCTGGTTCACACCGACTATCAACTGACGCTATTCCCGCTGACCAACTGGCCGGCGCTGCGGTAAATTTTTTAACCCGCCAGAACCTTCTCAATCTCCGCCAGCTCCGCCGCACTGAAATTAAGATTTTTCACCGCGCCCACGCAGTCGTCCACCTGCTGCACCTTGCTCGCGCCGATGAGTGCGCTCGTCACGACTTTGTGCCGCAACACCCACGCCAGCGCCATCTGCGCCAGCGTTTGTCCGCGCGACTGCGCAACATCGTTCAGCTTCTTCGCCTTCGCGAGCACCGCGTCGGTGATGTGTTCGGGACGGAGAAAACGCTTATCATGGCCCGCGCGTGAATCGGCGGGGATGCCCTTGAAATAGCGGTCGGTCAACACGCCTTTCCCCAGCGGCGAGAACGCCGTGCAGCCGATGCCTTCCGCTTCGAGTAGCGCGAGCAACTGCGGCTCCACCCAGCGGTCAATCATGGAATAACGTGCCTAACCAAACCTCATGCCAGCAGCGCAGAAGCATAGTGTGGAAAGCCCTAAAAACCAAAATAGGTGACTACCGTTGTCGGGCAAATCATCTTGACCTTGGAGCAATTTCTGTATTATTCTCGGTCTCTCGAGACCATACCAAGGAGAGGACGAGACCACACCAAGGAAATCCCTATGAAACTTAAAAGTATTCTGTTGTTGTTCTTTGGTTTGTTTGCCTGTCAGATTGTCGTTCATGCTGACACCACAGGTGCGGTGCAGGTGAATATTAGTCCCGCCGCCGCCATCACCAATGGCGCGCTCTGGGCGCTGGACGACGGCGGCTGGCTGGCCAGCGGCACCACCGTCTCCAACCTCAGCCTCGGCAGCCACTCGATTATTTTTCAAAGCGCCTCCGGATTCATCGCTCCCAGCAACCAGACCGTGACCGTGGTGTCGGGGCAGACCACCATTCTCACCGCCACTTACACAGGTGCCCCGGTAGGAAGTGTGTCCGTAACCATCGTTCCCGCCGGCGCCATCACCAATGGCGCGCTCTGGGCGGTGGACGGCGGCCTCTGGCAGGCCAGCGGTGCCACGGTGTCCGGCCTGAGCCTCGGCAGCCACTCAATCCTTTATCATGACACCACCGGCTTCATCACTCCTGGCGGCCAGACCGTGACCGTGACGATGGGACAGACCACCAATGTCACCGCCACCTACATCCCGCTGGCAAATGTGTCCGTGACCATCATTCCCGCCGGCGCCATCGCCAATGGTGCACAATGGCTGGTGGACAGCGGCAGCTGGCAGAATAGCGGCGCCACCGTGTCCAACCTCAGCCTCGGCAACCACACGATCACTTATCTTGACGCCGTCAATTTCGTCACGCCCGCCAGTCAGACGGTGACGCTAGTTGCGGGGCAGACCACCAATCTCACCGCCACCTACACCCCGTTCGGCAATTTGTCCGTGTCCATCTATCCCGCCGGCGCCATCACCAACGGCGCGCTCTGGGCGGTGGACAACGGCCTCTGGCAGGCCGGCGGCACCACCGCGTCCAACCTCAGCTCCGGCAGCCATACGATCATTTTTCATAACGCCGCCAGCTTTGCCACGCCCGCCAGCCAGACGGTAACCGTGGTGCCGGGGCAGACCACCAATGTCGCCACCACCTACCTCCCGCTCGGCAATTTGACCGTGTCCATCGTTCCCGCCGCCGCCATCACCAATGGCGCGCTCTGGGGGCTGGACGGCGGCGGCTGGCTGGCCAGCGGCACCACCGTCTCCAACCTCAGCCTCGGCAGCCACTCGATTATTTTTCAGAGCGCCTCCGGATTCGTCGCTCCCAGCAACCAGACCGTGACCGTGGTGTCGGGGCAGACCACCATTCTCACCGCCACTTACGGCACGACCGTTAGATTGGAGAATGTATTGGCGCAACCAGGAAACAGCTTTGCCTTCAACTGCCAAGCCACCGCCGGCCTGACCTTTCAAGTGCAATTCGCGACGAACCTGTCACAAACCTCATGGTCAGATCTCGGCCCATCCATATCCGCCACCAATGCGTTGACGCCTTTTGTGGATACGTCAGCGACAAATGGTCAGCGATTCTACCGGGTAAAGATTCTGCATTAATAGGCAGAGAGAAGTCCGCCGGGCATAGTTCGCGGCACGAACGCCTCCAGCTTGGGGCAACAATGTTTGAAATCCGTTAGCCCGCCAGCACCGACTCGATGTGCGCCAGTTCCTCCGCGCTGAAATTCAAGTTCTTTACCGCGCCCACGCAGTCGTCCACCTGCGACACCTTGCTCGCGCCGATGAGTGCGCTCGTCACGACTTTGTGCCGCAACACCCACGCCAGCGCCATCTGCGCCAGCGTTTGTCCGCGCGACTGCGCAACATCGTTCAGCTTCTTCGCCTTCGCGAGCACCGCATCGGTGATGTGTTCGGGTCGGAGAAAACGCGGGTCGTGCCCCGCGCGTGAATCGGCGGGGATGCCCTTGAAATAGCGGTCGGTCAACACGCCTTTACCCAGCGGCGAGAACGCCGTGCAGCCGATGCCTTCCGCCTCCAGCGTCGCGAGCAACTGCGGTTCCACCCAGCGGTCAATCATGGAATAGCGCGCCTGATGGATGAGACACGGTGTGCCGAGGTCGCGCAGAATCTTCGCCGCGCGCAGCGCTTCGGCGGCGGGATAATTCGAGATGCCAGCGTAGAGCGCCTTGCCGCTCTTCACCGCGTGCGCGACGGCGCCGAGTGTTTCTTCCAGCGGCGTTTCGGGGTCGAGGCGATGCGAATAAAAGATGTCCACATACTCCAAACCCATCCGCTTGAGCGACTGGTCGAGCGACGCCAAAAGATATTTGCGCGAACCCCATTCGCCGTAAGGCCCCGGCCACATGTAATAGCCCGCCTTCGTGGTGATGATCATTTCATCGCGCCATTGGCCGAGACTTTCGCGCAAGATACGGCCGAACGTCACCTCCGCCGCGCCGTCCGGAGGGCCGTAATTGTTCGCGAGGTCGAAACAGGTGATGCCGAGGTCGAAGGCGCGGAGCGCAATGGCGCGGGCGTTCTCAAAGGAATCCTGCGCGCCGAAATTATGCCAGAGGCCGAGAGAGATGAGCGGGAGATTGAGGCCGGAGTGGCCGCAGCGGCGGTAAAAATCTTTGTTGTCGTAACGGGTGGCGGCGGGCGAATACATGATGGCCGCAGCTTAATGAAGCCGCCATTCCACTTCGACCAAAATCTTCCCGCCTCACAGCGGCAGGAAATACAAAACGCGAACCATCTGCGCCGTCGCCAAACCGCCCAAGATGATGGAGCAAATCCACAGCGGTTTTTTCTTCACGATGAGACACATCGCACCGAGCGCGATGGCGATTTGGAATAGCGTAATGGCCAGTCCCATTTCCTTGGAATGTTCGGCGGAGTTGGTCGCGTTCTTGCGCGCGTCGTCACGCGCAGCTTCCAGCTTCTTCGCGTCGGCGGTGATCTCGGCCTTGTCTTTGGTGTATTGCTCAATCTTCCCCTTGACCTTCGTGATGGACGCAGCATCGGCGGACGGCGCGGCGTTGAGATGCTCCAGTTCGAGCTCGTAAAGATTCTGCTTGATGGACTTCGCCTCGAAATAAGACCACTTGTCGGACGCCTGCGCCTGGTTGAACGTCGCCTCGTTCATGTCCTTCAGCGTGCGCGTCGAGAACCCCCCGCCCTTGAGCGTGGCGACGGCCGCGAGCACGGCGATGAACACCATGGTGAGCGAGACATATTTCGTCCAGCGCTCGCGCTTTTCTTTTTCCTTCTGCGCGACGTGTTCCGCGCGCAGCGCGGCCACCAACTGTTTTAATTCGTTTAAGTCCGATGATTCCATAATGATGATGGGTTAAAAAATGTTCCGCCCGCCCGCCAGTTTGGGCGGGACGGTCGGGAAGAATATAAAAATCAAAAATTCTGTCCAGCCCGGTTCACAGCCCCAGTTTCTTGAACCGGTTGTTCACTTCCTTGAAATGGAAATCCAGCGAGCAAAGTTTTTCGAGTTCGCCGGGCTTGAAAAGTTTTGCCACTTGCGCGTCCAATTTTAGCTGCTCCACAAAGTCCGCGTCGTCGCGGCCGGCGTGTTTGACTTCCCACGTCTTCATCGCGGCGTCCTGACAAATCTTGTAAGCCGCCTCGCGCGTCAGACCTTTCTTGATGAGCGCGAGCAGGATGGTCTGCGAATTCCACATGCCCAGACTCAAGCCGAGATTTTTCTTCATGTTCGCCGGATAAACGACGATGCCGTCCATCAAGCGCGTGAGCAGGCCGAACATGTAATCGAGCAGCGTGCAGCTATCGGGGAAAATAATCCGCTCGACGGACGAATGCGAAATATCCCGCTCGTGCCAGAGCGCCACATTTTCCAGCGACGCCATCGCGTTACCGCGCAACACGCGCGCGAGGCCGGTGAGGCGTTCCCAAGTGATGGGATTGCGTTTGTGCGGCATGGCGCTGCTGCCTTTCTGGCCTTTGGTGAACGGTTCTTCCGCTTCCAAAACTTCCGTGCGCTGCAAGTGGCGAAACTCCACCGCCCAGCGTTCGATGCTTGCGCCGACCAGCGCCATCGCGAGTTGAAACTCGGCATGGATGTCGCGCTGCACGACTTGCGTGGCGATGGGCGCGGCACCGATGCCGAGCTTCTTGCAGACGAACGCCTCGACGCGCGGCGAAAGATGCGCGCTCGTGCCGACGGCACCGGAAATCTTCCCGATGGAGACCACCTCGCGGACGGATTCCAACCGCCGCAGCGCGCGGGTAAATTCATCGTGCATGAGCGCCATTTTCAAACCGAACGTCGTCGGCTCGCCGTGGATGCCGTGGCTGCGGCCCATGCACGGCGTGAACTTGTGCTCCTGCGCGCGCCGGGCGATGACGGGCAGAAGTTTTTTGACATCGGCAATCAGGATGTCCGCGCTCTGCTGCATCTGCACGGCGTAGCAGGTGTCGCCCACGTCGCTGCTGGTCAGGCCGAAATGAAACCAGCGGCTGGCGTCGTCATTGATAGCCTCGGCGACGGCGGTGGTGAAGCCGATGACGTCATGGTTCAAAACTTTTTCCAGTTCGCGCTGGCGGGCGACGAGGCCGGGCAAATCGGCGAACCATTGGTCGCAGCCGGTTTTGATCTTGGCGAAATCTTTGGCGGGAACAATCTTCTCCTTCACCAACGCCTCGCTGGCGAGCAGTTCGATTTGCAGCCAGATCTTGAGCTTGTTTTCGTCCGTCCAAATCGCCCGCATCTCGGGGCGCGAATAGCGCGTAATCATGGCATCAGTTTAGACAAAGCGTTGAATCGTTGAAATGTTAAATCGCGGCATCGTGGATGGAACCGCGCCAACCCGCGCTGGCCGCGAATCATCCGGGATGACCGACGTTCCAGCGACAAATGGCGGCGATTATTCTCAAAATAAACGCAATTATTCCGCGCATGGGCGCAATTAATCCGCGATTGAGGACGTTCATTTCGTGAATGAACCCGATTATTCCGGGATTGAACGCTTTCATTCCGACAATAAATGCAATTATTTCCGAATTGAACGCAATTATTCCGACAATAATTACGATTATTTCCGAATTGAATGGATTTATTCCGCGAGTGAACGCGATTTATTCGGAATTGAACGCGATAGATTCGAGATAAAATGCAATTTATCCGGAATCCAAAGCGATTTATTCCGAAGAAATTGCAATATATCCGGAATAAATTGCGTTTTATAACGCAACCACGACGACAGATTTCATAGAAAATGGCTGTAATTCAGGACTTTGAGCGGCAAATGGCGCATTTGGCGATTTTTGACCAGCCAACCCACCGAAGCATCGGCAAAGAAGCAGCGCGGCGACGGAGTTGGTTGCGGCAAGTTCTTGAGTTTGCGTTGAAGCGTTGAAGCGTTAAATCGTTGTTGAAACAGAAAACCCCGCCGCCACGGACGCAGCACGATTCAACTATTCAACGAATCACGATTTATTGCTTTCCCCTCCAGCCAGCGGGATTGCAGCAGCACATTCGCCGCCGTGATCAGGCCGCCGCCGAGGAGCAATCGCGCGGTAACTGTTTCGTTCAGGTAATGAATGCCAGCCCAGCTTGAAAAGATTCCCGGCAGAAACAGCGCCAGCAGGCTCGCGAACACCGGCTCCGCGCAGTAAATCAAGCCCGCCTCCGTCGCCGTGACGTGCCGTTGCCAGACGTTCATCAGAATGAAGGCCGCCAGCGTGCAGAACGCGATGATGATCGCCAGCAACCCGCACGCCGGCCACGAAGCGTAGGCGCGCAGCCACGCGGACGCATCCGGCGCGGTGGCGACCGCGAACGGCGCACCCACCAGCGCGAAGCCCAACAGCATGACGGTGGTTAAAACCAGCGGCCGGTTCGCAGCGTAGCGCGGATGGTTGAGGCCGAGGATTTGCCCGGTGAACAGGAACGAGGCAAGCAGCGTTTCGATTTCGCCGCGACCGAGACGGAGGGAATGCAAATTGATTTCCGCGAGCACCGCCACGCCGGCCACGACGAGCGCGATGCACAAAAATATTTTCCGCGTCGGCCATTGCCGGTGCACCAGCGCCAGCCAGACCGGAATGAACACGCAATAACCTTGCGTGAGAAAAGCCGACGTGGACGCCGTGGTGTAAGCGAGTCCGTCCATCTGAAAGATAATGCCCACGCCGCCAAACGCCGCGAGCAACATCCCCTGCTCCACTTCCAACCGACGCACGGTGTGCATTTGCCGGAAGCTGATGAGCAACATCAAAATGCCGGCAATGCCAAAACGATACGTCACGCTCAACGACGAGAAAAACCAGCTCCCGGACTGCGGCAAAAGATTTTGCTGCGTGAGTGCCAGCGCTTTCATCGCCGGAAAACTCACCGCCCACATCAGCGTGCAAACGACCAGCATCTGCATGGCGCGGCGGCGCGGAGCGGCGGCGATGTCGGCGCTGGGATTCAAGCGCGCTTGATGTGCTTGCGGGCGGTTTCGAGAATTTCGCGCTCGCGCGGCGTGAGACTTTGGAGGCCGTGCGCAGAAATCTTGTCGAGGATGGGATCCACTTCGGTTTCCACATAACCGGCGGAGGATTTTTCCTCCAACGGCTCCAGCGACGGCCGGCGCAGCAAAACTTTTTCCGCCGGGCGCAAGTCGCCTTCCAGCCGCGACCAGTCGCCTTGCAGGATTTTCCGCACGAAGAACCAGCCCATCGCCATGCCGCCGAGATGCGCGGCGTGCGCCAC